>CAYQBR010000012.1:0-16718 GCA_964415735.1 uncultured Klebsiella sp.
CAAACCCCAAGCAGAACTTCTGCTTGGGGTTTTGTGCTTAATGGGGATACGATTTGAATACGTGGTCCGGAACATTTGCCTGGGCTTTTGAAGCTGTTGTTTGTAACTTATTAGTGCTGTAGTGGCGTTCAAGTAGCTACTAGCCACACATATACAGTGGTGGCTCTCTGCGTATCGTTCGTGGTATGTCCTTTATTGGCTAAACTCTTCCATCTAGAACCTTACCACCAGACCATCAAGTCAACTGTGAATCCATAATAGATCCAGCGTGCTGTGCCAGTAGTTCGTTGATTTGACTTCGATAATCAACGACGTTGTAATCCTCGCCTAGGATAGCGACATTCGCTATTGGAGTTCTTCGGCCTAAGCCGGGCAATTAGGGAGCCGAAATGAAGACTTCAAGATTTATCGAAATACTGATCATCAATATTTTGAAAGAAATGGAAGGCGGCTGGCAGGCAAGGAGTTATTCCGTGAGACCGGCATCTCTATGCGACCTGCTACAACTAGAAGAGCAAATTCGGCGGATATGAAGGCCTCTGACGTCAAGTGCCTCAAGGTGTTCGAGAACTGGAATTTCTGACTCAAGCAGGATTACGCCGAGCTAAGCTTGCATCACAAGGTTCTCAAGGACCTAGTTGAGAAAAAGCTATAGGGCCTGCGATTCGATACGAGTTGTTAGAGTCCGTCAGAGAGGCTTATACCGACAGTTTGCCAGGAGCCAGTCGAGCGGTTGGCATCAAAAATCGCCCCGTATCGAGACGAGCCAGTGATTCCGCGGTTGCAACAAGTCAAGGAAATATAGCCTGCCCATGGCTTCAGCATGCTTTTCAAGATACTGCGTTGATGGGGCATGTATCGAATCACAAGCGCTTCCATCCCGTTTACTGCGATCGGAATGAACAAGCGACGCACAGGCAAGAAGCACCTGCCAGCACGACACCCTCAGCCCTTATCTGTTCCAGCAGCTCTCAACCAGTGCTGAGATTTGACAACGTGCCGGAGTTGATCTCGATCGTTTTCGCACAATTGGGTGGAGATCAAGGCGTCGAGCTGGAATTCAAGCCAACACAGAGCTTCTATCGCGAGCGTCTCAATAGAACCTATCGAGATGAAGTGCTCAACACGCATGTGTTCGAAATGCTGAATGTGGTTCGAGAGACCACACAAAATTGGATACGGGAGTACAACGAAGAGGGGCCCCATGACTCTCTGAAAGATCTGACTCCATGGGATTGTCTGACTAAACACCCGGAGTTCGAAAATTCTTGTTTGTGGTGCAACTAAAACAGGGAGGTTTACAAAACCGCTTTATACCTGTGTGTAGTGACTAATTCCTAATCTAGTTCGCTTGAAGAGCAAGAAGAGGCCGGGTTCTCGCTCGAGCAAAGCGGAAAAAAAGGCCTCTGCCATTTTCATGGCAGAGGCCTTTACTAGTACGGTCAGCCTGAGAAACTGAGTTACTTGTTCAGATTGACAGCAGTCGTCTTTTTGAGATTGGAGAAAACAGAGATTGCTTCAAGAATTACCAAAATGCTAGCGATCAATACGGCAATACTGAGGACTACAAGGAGCCACTGTTCGTTGGCATAGAACCTTGTCAGTTGCACCGCGCAGCCCCAAGAGGCAATGAGCATGACAAGCGCCATGGGAATCAAAGTGTACTGAGCTGGTCTGCCGAGTTTGATCAGGAAAATTGAAATAACGAGCAGTGTCAAACTTGCCAAGATCTGATTTGTTGCTCCAAACAACGGCCAAATGATGTTACCGCCGTTTCCGGTTGGACCCCCTGCCCCGAAGGCCAGCGCCAGACAACACCCTACTGCCACGAAGGTTGCAATTACGTTGCTCTCAAGTGCCTTGATGTTATAAATCGCACCCCACTCCTGAATAATATATCGCTGCAGACGAACGCCAGCGTCCATGGTGGTACTCGCAAACAGCACGACCATTGTAGCCAGAAGAGTATTCGCAAAAACCACAGGTAATCCCCAGGCATTTGCCAGCAGGTTGCCACCGCCAGTGATGAACGCAGACGCACCCCCTTTATTGAACTGATCATAGAGAACGTGCCACTGCTCTGGAGAGGCGGCGTACATAGAACTACTCACGACAACAAGTGTTATCAGCGCAAGACTTCCCTCGCCCAAAGCGCCCAGGTAGCCTACGAAACGTGCGTCTGGCTCTTTGTTGAGTTGTTTCGACGTAGTACCGGAAGACACGATTCCATGAAATCCTGACAGTGCCCCGCATGCCACTGTTATAAACAGCAGCGGGAACATGCTTGGTGTATCTTCGCGCATCATGTCATTGAATGCCGGTGCTGTTACTTCCGGCATTGCAAAAATCACTGCGAAATAAAGCAGGATAAGGCCGACAACCAGTTGTGCGCCGTTGATGTAGTCACGTGGTTGCAGCAGCATCCATACAGGTAGCATGGATGCAATTGCCGCGTATGTGAAAAGGATCAAGATCCAAGCGGCGTCATCGCTCATTCCGAAGACGGTCTCCGGCAGAGCAAGTGGAACCTCAGATCCTACCCAGATGCTGAAGTACAGAATGGAAACGCCGATGATAGAAATCAGAAGAAGATTCACATTCCGGCGAATCAGGAATCCGATAGCCACTGCTATTGGGATCACGATCCATGAGGGAATTACTGCTGTGTCGAACTCAATCATTTCAGCCGCAATGATTGAGCCGAATACAGCGTTGACCATCAACAAAAGCAAAAAGATCACAATCATGAACAATGTTCGTGTCCTTTTGCCGACGACGTCCTCCGACAAAGCTCCGATTGATCGGCCTTTATGTCGCGCGCTCGCCCAGAGGGCGCCCATGTCGTGTACGCCGGCGAAAAATATAGACCCAAGCGTGACCCAAATTACTGCAGGTACCCATCCCCAGTATATTGCGATCGCAGGTCCTACAATTGGTGACGCACCGGCGACGGATGTAAAGTGGGCTCCCCACAGAACGAACTTGTTGGTTGGAACAAAGTCCACGCCATCATTGACTTCGTGCGCTGGCGTCACAAAGTTTGGGTCAAGTCTGAAGATCTTCTCCGCGATGAATCGCGAATAAACAAACCAGCCGAATGTAAAGCCGGCAAGACCCAGTAGGACTATCATTACCGAGGACATAGATCACTCTCCAGAGGATTTTATTGTGAAAAAACGAGTCCGCATGATAACAAGGAGCTTCGGCGAGACACAATATGAAATCCTTTGAATTACTTGATAAAACACACTTACGCGCAAGATGCCGGGAGTGTGGCTTTATGCCCGCTTTCTGTTAAGTAATGGCATTTGGAGACACGCTGTGCGTGGACGTACAATTCGCCCGAATCAATCTAGCCGAACGTTGAATATGGTGAAGATATTGAAGGAAAAATCGAAAAAACCTGTGGCTGTTCGTGTAGATGCTGTGCCTGCATTTGCCAGTCTGGTTTTAGTGCTGGCATGGTCGTGTGCCGCCTTGCTATTGATCCATGTCCTTTTGACTGTGATGCACTACAAGTTGGTCGATCTGCCTTGGTTGATAAGAGAATTGTTCGATGTAGATGAGGAAGAGAGCGTACCAACTTGGTTCTCCTCGATGATTTTGTTCATTGCAGCTTCCTATCTTGCCTACATCAGTTTCATCAAGAGGCGAGCTATGGATTCGCACGCCAGCTCATGGTTCTTTCTTTCATGTGGATTCCTGTTCCTGTCGATTGATGAAGTTGCGGGGTTTCATGAGGCCATCAATAGCGTAATGGACGCATCTTGGGCTATACCCGGTGCGTTTCTTGCGCTGCTATTGCTACTGGGGTTTGCGAGACTTCTGAAATCTCTACCTGGCCGGATTGGTAGAGGTTTTGTGGCCGCCGGGGCGATCTATGTCGGTGGTGCCATAGGAGTTGAGCTGGCGACGGAGCCATTTCTGTATAACGACGAGTTGGATACGCTAGCATACAACTTATGGACTGTGGTTGAAGAGGGCATGGAAATGGGAGGGGTTATACTTTTTCTTCATGTGTTGAATCGGTATGCAGGTCAGTTTCTCAAGCCAGAAGTTCATCTTTGAAAATTGCACCTTGACATTAGCTGTATTGCCCGCAGGTTCCCTTCGTTGTATGTTCGAAAAACTAGTCTAGAACTAGCATTTCTTGTTTTGATTTAGACTTTGGCTGGAAAATAACGACAACAAGAACGATACGCCTCCTACCGGATGCTGATGGTCCGGGAGTATATAAAACAATGAATCATCAATTGCTTGAACTGGCTCAATGGATTGAGAGCCTGCCGTGGAGCACTGGCCTTCACGAATCCTACTACATGTACAACTGGATTGAATCCACGCATGTACTTTCTCTCTCGCTGTTTCTCGGCATGCTCTTTTTCATTGATTTCCGAATGCTTGGATTGGCCCTTACGACCGTGCCGGCTACCAAGATTGCCGAGCGGTTGCACACACCAATGATGATTGGGTTTGCAGTCATGATTGTTACCGGGCTGCTTCTTTATTTCGCAGTTCCGGTTCGCGTTACTCAAAGCATATGGTTCCGAATTAAATTCTTGCTGCTCGTGCTGGCTGGTATAAACGCCTGGTACTTCAACAGGAAGATGAGGGAATCTGCTGGTTCCTGGGAAAACCAGGAGCGAGCTCCCCGACCACTAAGGGTATCTGTGACGCTTTCCTTGAGCCTCTGGGCGGGAGTCATCACAACCGGGCGATTGATCGCGTATGACTGGTATGACTGTTATCGGGTGCAATCCGATTTAGTTGCCTGGGCAGCAGGATGCATGGCCGACTAGTCGTTAGTGCCGCGGGGCTGGAGGAGACAATATGGAATTGTTGGGATTTTTTGAATGGATGGAAACATCACTTCTTGGAACCATTGGCAAGACTTATGGGGGAGTCTATGCGATTGCGCAGTCACTACATCTCATGTCGCTTGTGGTGCTTGGCGGAGCTGTGATTGTTTCTGACTTGAGGTTACTGAACCTTCTATTGAAAGATGTTTCTTCGGAAGTAGTACTTGAGCAAGCGCACCGCTGGTTCAAGGCGGCACTTTTTTCAGTGATCGCGACAGGTGTGTTCATGGCGGCAGCGGTAGCGCTGCGCTTGTACTACAACCAGTTTTTTTGGGCCAAGATGATTTCCCTACTTGCTGGTGTGCTGTTTGTGTTCATGATTAAGCGTCCTTTGCTGACCTCGGCGCCGCATGCTCAGATTAGTCCACTCGCAGTGAAGTTGGTCGCATTAGCATCCCTTGCGATATGGTTTAGCGTAGCCGCGACAGGTCGTTGGATTGGTTTCTCGTGAACTTGGGTTGTGAGTATCCCAGGCTATCTCACTGGCTCGTGGAAGCCATTTGTCACTAAGAACATGTTGATGAGTAACGGCATGAAATTGCTAGAGAAAGTATCAATTGCTGTCAGCGCTTGCATACTCTTGGTGGCGCTAGTCTATTGGACAATACAGATACGTGGTGTGCTGGAGTTGCTTCGCTTGGCTTATGGCTGAACGCGATCCAGCTCTTATTTGAATTTGAGATTGATCTTCTTATATGCAAGGTGTCGGACATTGGCGCCGAGGTATATCGGCGCCAATAGTTCACTCTCTCGGTTAGAGGACTTCCATGAGGAAGTAGTCGTCCAGAATCAATGAGTTGACCAGTCTATCCAGCGTGGCCTGCACGGCCTCGACAAGAGAGGAGCCAGAGGAGCGGCCGAAAATCACGGTGTCAAAGGCGGTCTGGCCACCGCGCCGTAATGTCACGTGAGTTCTAATCGTGACTTCTACACTTCCATCTTTTTCAGCAACCAGTACTTCTGTCACTTCACCATCGAGAGTGAGGTTTTGGCCTTCTTCTACAAGTGTTGCCCCTCCCGCCGTGATTGCTTGGACGAGCGCGTTGCTGACTATGTCGGCAACAGGCTGATCTGCCATTGATTCCCCTGCCAAGATTCGTCCGTCAGGGATAGAGCGCCCATCTGTGAACTTAGCGATTTTCAGCGGGCCCTTAGTGGCCTTGCTGAAGTCCACCTGTGGATTTTGCTTGTACTCGTATCCGATTGAAACTTCTGCAGCGAAAAGGTTTGTAGAGGCGAGCACGATCAGCAAACTTGTGAGAGTACCGATCACGGACATGGCTTTCATGGTTGCTACTCCAAAAATCTGAGGTTTTTCCAGTGGTGCTGGGTCTGAAGAGTCTTGTACTAATGCCCAAAATGAACAAGCCACCAGTAGCTTATGCTGACCGGTGGCTCGTTAACCCAAGCTTAACTAACCAAGCAATTAAAGCTCGCTGGCAGGCCAGGGCGCGCCTTGGTGGCCGCGTGCTTGCTCTTTCAGGCCTTGATAGACGAACTTCTGTACGCGCTTGCCTTCATAGGTCTCGGTTGTATAGATGTTGCCTTGGTTGTCTGTCGCGAGGCTGTGCGGAGCATAGAACTGTCCTGGGCCGCGACCGCCGTGACCGAAGCTGGTCAGAACTTCCAGAGTTTCACGCTCGATGATGTAGACCTTGAAGTTTTGGCCATCAGCGAGGTAAAGGTACTTTTGCTCCGGATCTTTGGAGAAGTCGATATCCCACGTAGACCCCTGGTTCAAAGTCTGCGGAGCTACCTGAGCTTCCTTGACGAAAGTGCCGTCCTTGCGGAAGACCTGAATGCGGTCAGAACCACGGTCGCACACATACAGCAGGCCGTCGTTTGACGGAATTGCGCAGTGAACAGGGCCACGGAACTGCTGCGGCAGCGGTGCGCCCGGTGTGTAGTCTACGCGATCGTCCACAGGACGATTGCCATAAGCACCCCAGTAGCGCTTGAACGCACCAGTATTCAGATCGAGAACAGCAACTCGCTTGTTGCGGTAACCGTCCGCGAGGAACACTTCGTTTGCTTCTGCGTCAATTGCCACTTCAGCCACTTGGGCAAAGTGCGTGGTGCTGTTGCTGTCGGTGTCATTGCCAGGCTCACCGTATTGGGCAACGAATTGTCCGTCGCCGGTGAAAACGAGCACGTGTGAGTCGCCGCCGCCATTGCCACCAATCCATACGTTGCCGTTAGGAGCTACGTCGATACCGTGGTTGGACGCTGGCCAAGTGAAACCCTCGCCCGGGCCGCCCCATGCGTTGACAACATTACCTTCCGGATCAAATTCGATGATGGGTGGTGCCGGGGTGCAGCACTCGCTGACACCAAGCTTCAGGCCGATTTCAGTGGCCCCACCAAACATGGAGTCTTGATCTCGGTGAACAATGAAGACGTGGTCACGAGCGTCAACGTCAACACCAATTGTGCGACCGAGAATCCACTGATTGGGGAGTGGTTTCGGCCAGAATGGATCCACTTCGAACGCGGGAGCCATGATCATGGAGCTTGCTGCTTCTGCCGGCTCCTGCAGCTGAGATTGGCTAACGCCGATCGCTGCAAGCGCAACTGCGAAAGTGGCTCCTGCCGCATATTTGATATGTCTTGTCATTCTTCTTCCTCCGGGGTAAGTCTCTACTGAGGCTTTGTTTTTTTTAGCCCGGTGGGCAGTATACTCACTTATTGCCGGACAGTATACTCGGAAAAAATTTTTCGCCGACGGCCTCAAGCTCGGCAATCATTGTGTTGAAACTTTCCTTCTTGCGATTCTTTTATCTAATAATTACAAGGGCTTGAAAATGTCTTGGGTCAATAACCTGAAAGCTGTATTTGCTTTCCTTCTGTCCTGTTCGCTGGTGGCTGTGGTGCTGGGTGTGACGTCAAGCCGACCGGCGTTGGCTGACGACGTTCCTCTGCGGGTTGCAGTTCAAGCCTTCATCAAGCCAGAAGGCTCGGAGCTTTCCGTGCTGATGCGCGTACCGATGGACGCCCTGGGTGAAATCGATTTTCCCACCCGGGGGATTCCAGGCTCACTCATTTTTTCCGAAGCTGACAACGCTCTTGAGACAGCCGCGTACACTTACATCATCGGATCTGTGCAGTTGTTCGAAGAGAACAACCTGCTGACCGACTACACGCTTAGGAAAGTGAGGGTGTCGCTTCCCTCCGACAGATCCTTCAACTCCTATGACCTTGCTTTGGAAAACATCAATCGGCCGAAGTTGGATGACAGTCTGGATCTTTACTGGCGTCAGGGAATGCTTGACCTGCTCGTGACTTACAAAATCGAGTCCGAATCATCTCGATTTTCAATAGATCCCCGTCTCGCCGGGCTGGGCGTCGAAACGAACACAGTATTTCGCTATGTTCTGCCTGATGGCGATGAGCGAGCCTTCAGCTTTATAGGCAATCCGGGACTTGTTTACCTGGATCCCAGTTGGTTTCAAGCCTCCTGGCGATTCGTCGTGCTTGGTTTCGAGCACATCCTGGAAGGTACCGATCATTTGCTGTTCTTGCTTTGTCTTGTGATTCCATTGCGCAGCATTCGCTCACTGGTGCCAGTGATCACGTCGTTCACGATAGCGCATTCCATCACGCTCATTGGCTCCGTTATGGGCGTTGTTCCTTCCGTGCTCTGGTTTCCGCCGTTGATCGAGACTCTCATTGCATTGTCGATCGTTTACATGGCGTTCGAGAACATCATTGGTTTCGATCAGCGGACGCGCTGGCTGGTCACCTTCGGGTTCGGTCTGGTTCACGGCTTTGGCTTCTCATTCCTGCTGACTGAAAGTCTGCAGTTTGCAGGGGGCTATCTGGTCACTGCACTGCTTTCGTTCAACGTTGGTGTCGAACTTGGGCAACTACTGGTTCTCTGTATCGTCGTTCCCATGCTTGCGGTGCTTTTCAGGAAGCTGCCGTCAGAGCAGGTTGGCATCATTCTGCTCTCTGCGCTGGTGGCTCACAGTGCATGGCATTGGATGGTCGAGCGTTTCAACGCCTTGATGCAATACGATATTCGCTGGCCTGCGTTGAATGCCGATTTCTACGTCGGACTTGCGCAATGGGGCTTGCTGTTTGTCGTGGCGGGGGGGGTGTTATGGGTCATGAACGGGTTGTTTCAGAAGCTGGGTATTGATGAGGCCCCAGCCACAGAACGTGAAAAGAAAGTCACCGCCTGAGTGCCGCGCGCCGTTGTGCCAACCAACCAGCGCTTCAGAGGTGCTGGAGGAAAGCAACGTCGTAAATCAGGGGCTGCTTGAGTAACGGCGCAGCACGCGCTGCGACTCATCTGCGCCATATATAATGCCGCGGTCGTCTGCGGTTATTCCCTCCGCTCCGCTGCTGCCGTCGATAGTGGCTGAGTTCGTATCTGGGATGAATGCTGAGACGAACCCCGAGATTGCGCTCCCGACCCTTATGCCCCGGTACCACCCTGAATTGCGTCCGGGGCCGGAATTCGACTCCGAGTCAGCGACATAGAGAGTATCCATTGCGTCGATGTATAGTCCGCTTGGGCGACCGAACTGCGTCCATGTGTCCAGCCAGTTGCCGTCCTGGTCAAAGATCTGAATCCGGTTGTTGCCTCTGTCCGCAACGAACAGGCGTCCTCTGGAGTCCATGGCAAGATCGTGCGGCACATCAAACTGGCCGGGACCTGTGCCTTTTCCACCCCATTCCATCTGGTACTCACCCGCGCTGTTGAATTTGACTATCCGGTTGTTGCCGTCGGATGTATGGCCGTCTGCCACAAAGATGTCGCCGTTTGAGGCGACAAGTACATCGTTGGGTTGGTCAAAGACGCCATTGCCCCTCCCGGCAATTCCCGGGAGTCCAAGGCTCAGCAACAATTCTCCGTCAGCACTGAACTTGTGTACCTGATGTCCTTTATTCCGTGCAGGGTCGCCTTTACCGTCTGCAATCCACACATTACCTTCTGTGTCGACAAAAATGCCGTGAGGCCAGACCAGCAAACCTGCGCCGAAACTCTTCACCACACGTCCATTGCCGTCAATCAGCAATACTGGGTCAAGGTCTGGAGTGTCGAGGCAATTCTCGTTGCCCCCGCAGCGCTCTGCGACCCAGATTTCGCCCTCCCCCGCGTGATAGACGGCACTGGTGGCTCCCCAGATTCTGCCGTCTGGCAGTTCGGCCCAGATTCCTGGGGTGAGCTGGAAGGGGTTGGGGATGACGTTGGGGTTCTCCAATTGCGCCAGCCCCTGGCGTGCAAACAACAAACAAGCCAAAGCTGTGCCTGCTATAAATGATTTGAGTATCGGTCTCATCGGAAATGTCCAAGTCTCACTGTTGAAAGCACTGGCGCCATGAGGACGGTTAAATGACAATCCTGGCGCTGAAGGATCGGCCGCGAATTATCAGCGGTTCGTCGATTATGCAGAATCGGTCAGGGCTGGTGAAGTAGACTGCCGCCCACGTTTTGCTGGTCTTTTGACCCGTATTACGTCTCTGAATTCCGAATGCGCTGGTCATTTATACATGGTGCTTGAGGAATCACCGGTTCAACTGGCGGTCTTGTGCCGATCGAACCGAACTTAGTTAAATGGTTTTTTGGGGGGAGCAATGAAGTATTTCGGAACGTTATTGATGTCATTGGCGCTGTTGTGTGTCCAGCCCGCTCTGGCAGCACCCGAGCGGGCAGGGGATTTTGCCCTGCTCGACCATACAGGCGAGTTCCACCAGTTCAGTCGTTATGGATATGCTGAGGCGCTGGTCATCTACTCGCATTCGATTGCCTGCGAGGCAAGTCAATCCGGCTTGTCAGCGCTCAGTGGGCTGAAATTCGAGCTGGCCGACGCGAATGTCGCTTTTTTCCTGATGGATTCGTCTGGAGATGATTTGAATTCAGTTCGAGCCTACGCGGAGCAGAACGCCATAGATCTGCCAATCCTCATGGATAACAGTCAGCTGGTTGCCAAGACATTGAAGGTATCCAAGGCTGGTGAGGTTCTGGTGCTCGATCCGCAGACGCTGTCGGTGATTTATCGCGGCAATGTCGGTGAATCTCTTTCCCGCCAGGTTCAGGTCGCCACTTCCAACACCGCCACGGACACCCTGGTTGAAGAGGCGTCTGGATGTGCGCTGGATATGGGTGCTGTGACCGTAGCCGCCGCTGACGTGCCGGACTATGCGACAGAGGTGGCACCTGTGATCATCGAAAACTGTGCTAATTGCCACAGAGAAGGTGGAATCGGGCCATTCGCCATGGACAGTCATCTCATGCTGCAGGGGTGGTCGCCCATGATTCGCGAGGTGCTGTTGACCAAGCGCATGCCTCCGATGCAGGTGGATGCCTCCATCGGGCACTTCAACAATGCTGCCTATATCTCTGATGAATCCCTACAGACCCTTGTGAACTGGATCGATGCCGGAGCGCCGCGCGGGATTTTCCAGGAAGACCCGCTGAGCAATCTGAGTTATCCGGATGTGAAGTCCTGGCAGCTTGGGGAACCTGACTTCATCGTTCAGTCTCCGAGGCAGGAAATTCCTGCGACGGGAGTGCTCGAATATATCAACGTTGACGTCCCGCTCTCTTTCACGGAAGACAAATGGGTGAGAGCTGTCCAGTTCATTCCCGGTGATGAAACAGTGTTGCACCACCTGTTGACCTATGTGACAGCGCCCAATGAAGCCTTCGATGGTGGCGAGTCCAACCCGACCTCGACAGTGGCAAGCCGATTCCTCGAGGGTTACGCCCCTGGCAAGGTGGAAGCCATGGTGTTCCCGGAAGATACCGGTGTGCTGATTCCAGCGGGCCACAAGCTTTCCATGCAGTTCCACTTCACGACCAATGGTCGTGCAACGTCAGATCAGACAACGCTGGGAATGTATTTCTACGATGAACCACCGGCGCACGAGAACCTGACACGAACCGTGGCGGGCTTTTTCGTCATCCCTCCACATGCATCAAATCATGAAGTCCGCGGGAGCTATGTATTCAAGGAACCTGTCGTCGTTAATGGCTTGCGAGCTCACATGCATTTCCGTGGCAAGGACATGCGCTTCTCCGTCGAGTACCCGGACGGGACTCGGGAAGAGCTGCTGAATGTACCGAACTACAGCTACGCCTGGCAGCCTACATATCAGCTGTCCGAGCACAAATATCTGCCGGCAGGCACCCGAGTCCACGTTACCGGAGCCTTCGACAACTCCAGTTTCAATCCTGCAAATCCGGATCCCGATGCGGAAGTGCGATTCGGACTGCAGAGCTGGGAGGAAATGTTCATGGGTTATTGGACCTATTACGAAGCCAAGGAGTGATGAGAAGGGTATGTTGGTGATTGAATGTGAGCGTTACAAACAATCACAATGTCTTTCGCCTCTGTAACCGGCCACCTTTGCGTGCTGACTTATAATTGTGCAATCGCTCGTCTGAGAGCTCGAGAGTGTGTTTGCGCATGAAGGTGGCTCGTTACATCCTTGTCTATTGCCTGATGCTGGTATCGGCAGGAGCAATATCTTCAACTGATCGACAGGTAGGAGATTTTGCACTGCTGGATCAGCACGGCGCATTTCATCAGTTGTCGCGATACTCCCTCAGCAAGGCCGTCGTCATCTACTCCTACGCCACGCAAAGCGAGGGCGCTGCTCCTGCCTTGGAGAAACTCGAGATACTCCGTGATCGGTATCGGGATCGAGGTGTCGATTTCCTGTTGATTGACCCTGCAGCGGAGGATCGGCGCTCCGTCGTAAGTGAGGTGCTTGGCAGCGAGCCGGGCGGCTTCCCTGTGCTCCTTGATTCAGCGCAATTGGTTTCAAAGTCTCTTGGCATAAGGTCTTACGGCGAGGTGCTTGTCATTGATCCCGCCAGCATGACGCTCATTTATCGCGGCGCGATTGACAGTCGAGCCGGAGAGACGGGCGGCGCGGCAAACGCGCTGGATTCACGAAACTACCTTGACGAAGTTCTGTCGGTCATCAGCCTTGGCGGTGAGCCAATAGGCGATACGTCCTGGGAGCACGGCGAGCAAGTGCAGTATCTGGTTGATACCAGCGAAGACTTTAGTGAGGTTTCATATGCACGTCAGGTGGTGCCGGTGCTCGAGCGTCGATGCGTTGGGTGTCACCGCGATGGCGGAGTTGCGCCCTGGGCCATGGACAGTCACAAGATGGTTCAGGGCTGGGCGCCGATGATTCGCGAAACCTTGATGACCAGGAGGATGCCGCCAGGTCAGATTGACGATTATTTTCTGGATCGTTTCGAAGACGTTCACTTCATCACGGATGAGGAGAAGGCAATCCTTGTGTCGTGGATCGATCAGGGGGCTGCCTTTGATGGAGATTCGGACCCCCTGACAAGCTTGCCCGCACTGGAATCGGAGTGGGCTCTGGGCGAGCCTGATTTGGTTGTGGAATTTCCTCCTCAGGAAATCCCGGCATCGGGCGTGTTGGGGTACAAGTTTGTTCCTGTTGAAATCGGTCTGGACAGAGACCGCTGGGTCAGAGCCTATGAATTCGACATAGGCGACAAGAGTGTGTTGCACCATGTGGTTGCCTATACTCAGGATACGCGGCAACAGCGGCAGAATCAGAGTGGTGGAGGCAGTCGAACCAACTTCGGGGGGTATGCTCCGGGGCGAGAATATGTCACGTTCGACAAGGACACAGGAATTCTGCTCGAAGAGGATATGCGTTTTGTGGTGCAGTTCCATTACACCACCGTCGGCAAGCCTGTGACCGACGTTACCCGCCTCGGTTTGTACTTCCACGACTCGCCTCCTGCTTTGCCATTGACGAGAACTGCCGTCATGGATGGCGAATTCGTGATACCTCCGGGGGCGCCCGATCATGTGGTGGTTGCGCGGGCGGAAATCGTCTCTGACTCTTATCTCTACAACATTGCCCCGCATATGCACTATCGTGGCAAGCGCGTGAAATATCGTGCAGAGTATCCGGATGGAACCAGTGAAGAGCTCTTGTCGGTACCGAACTTCCAGCACAATTGGCAAATGATCTACAAACTTCGCGAGCCGAAGCTTCTCCCTGCAGGGACGGTCATCGTCGCCGAGGGTGCGTTCGACAATTCCGCCTTGAATCCTCTCAATCCTGATCCCACGCAGGAGGTCAGGTGGGGAGATCAGGTTTGGGACGAGATGTTCATCGCCTGGATGAGGCTCAGTGAGGCGCCGTGAGCTATTGCTCGCCGCCTCTTCTGATGGTCAATCCCTTGCCGCCTGTGTTCAGCCTCGCCTCAGAGCAGGCCGACTTCTGAAATTTTTGCTCACTTCTACGGATGCTTGCTTATGGAATTGAGGCCGTTGCTGAATATTCTCGCCGACGGAGCGTTTCACTCAGGTGAGCAGATTGGTCGAGAGCTCTCCATCAGCAGAACAGCAGTATGGAAGCAAGTCGACAAACTGCGAAGAGTTGGTGTCGATATCCACTCAGTGACAGGCAAGGGCTATCGGCTGCCGGCAGCGATCTGTCTGCTGGACGCCGAGCAGATTCTTTCTCATCTTGGCGGGGAGGCCGATCGCTGGAAATCGGACTTGCATGTCACTTTCTCGACTCTCTCCACAAACAAGGACGCACTTGCCGCTGCGCAAAATGGTCGATCGTCTGCAATTTTTGTCGCTGAGCACCAAGAGAGAGGGCGGGGGCGTCGGGGGCGGACGTGGGTGAGCCCCGCAGGATCGAATATTTATTTTTCCATGCTCATCACCTTCGCCAAGGGGGTTGCGGAACTCGAGGGGCTGAGTCTCGCTGTGGCTGTCATTGTCGTTGACGCATTGAACGCAAGTGGTTATCACGGTTTTCGGCTCAAGTGGCCGAACGACATTCTGAGAGACTCACGAAAAGTGGCAGGAATTCTGCTGGAGGTGACAGGTGATGTTGCCGGTCCCTGCAAGGTGGTTATCGGTATCGGGATCAATGTCCGGGTGTCTGGCGCCCTCAAGTCTCAGGTGGATCAACCTGTGGCTGGTCTGGTCGAAGGCACGTCGGACGTGCCCGATCGCAATCTGATTGTGGCGAATCTCGTTCGTGAATTGCAGCGGGGCATCGCCGAATTCGAGCGTCATGGTTTTGAGCCGTTCAGAGGGCCGTGGCAGTCGATCGATGCTTTCAGGGGGCAGTTTGTGCGTATTGGCATCAGCTCAGACTGGATCGAGGGGCGAGTCGTCGGTGTAGACAACCGGGGTGCCCTCCAATTGGAAACAGACAGCGGTGCCAAGCTTGTTTCGAGTGGTGAGCTCGCTCCGTCTGTCAGGGCCTTGTAAATGATCCTCGAAGTGGATGCCGGCAACTCCAGAGTGAAGTGGCGTGTCGTTGATCCCGCGGGCCTTCTGGTTTGCCGGGGGGCGGATGCTGAATGGCGTAAGGGTATCCTGCATGGGTGTGCCGGACTTCGCCTTGTCCGAGCGCGTGTCGGGTCGGTTCGAGCTGACGTGGCAAACCATCAGTTGACGGCGTTCATCGAACAGGAATTTTCCCTTTCCGCTGAATTCGCGGTGTCCTCCCGCGAGCTTGGCGGCGTCGTCAATGGCTATAACGCTCCCGAGAGGTTGGGGGTGGATCGCTGGCTCGCCATGCTTGCCGCTCGCAAGCGCTGGCCTGCCGACAACTTGCTGATCGTCGACTCGGGAAGCGCGGTGACGCTGGATATAGTCGGTAACGACGGTGTGCATGATGGGGGCTATATCGTCCCTGGTTTGCGTCTGCAGATGGAAAGCCTTGCCAGGGGAACTACGCTTCCTGGCTACGATAAGCCAGGGGGAGCGGCTTGGGAGCCTGGTCGAGATACCGAAGCTGCCGTCAGGCGAGGCGTTTCCAGAATGCTTTCGGCATGGATCATGGAAGAGGCGCGGACCCGACTTGGGGGCAGCGCCAGAGTGGTTGTGACTGGGGGCGATGGGCGCGGGTTGTCAGAACATTTGCATCTCGCCGGGTTTCCTAATGATTATGTTGAGGACCTTGTACTTGATGGACTGCAGATTGCATTGCCATGACGGGGGATATCGGAGCGTGGTGTCATGAGAGGGGTGGTTCTGGGCCTGCTGTTTGCGAATGTGACGTTTGCCGCTTGGGTATTTCTTCAGCTTGGTCGAAGCGAATCCCCGTTGGAGTCACCGCCATATGCCTTGTCTGCGCCGGAGTCAACGACAGCCACTATCGGGCTGCTCGTGGAAGTGCCCGCAGAGAGCCTTGTTCCCTATGCGCAAGCCCCTGGCCACGTAGACGTCTCGCTCGATCAGCCTCAGTCTCTGGTCGCCGCGGAAGCAATCCAGTCTGCGCAGTCGCTATCCTGTGTGGAATTGGGGCCTTTGGAGACACGGCAGCTGGCGGACTCGGTGATCGCCGCTGTCGCGCCTGATGTTGTGCTGGAGGTGCAGGCGCGAACGCAGCCAATGCCGTCAGTTTATCGAGTGTATCTGACACCATCTGACAATCGTGAGGCTGCATCGGTGCGTCTCGAGGAGCTTCGCGCAGCGCTGGCGGGGCAGAGTGTGGCGATTGAAACCTTTCTGATTCCAAGGGGTGAGTTGGCAAATGGAATTGCACTAGGTCTGTTTTCGGAGCAACGCAATGCCGTGAATGTGAAGGAGCAGGTTGAGGCACTTGGTTTCCCGGTGACTATAAGAGAGGAGGAGCGGCAAGACGAGCAGTTCTGGCTCGTCAGCCAACCTTTTGATTCTGAAGCGAAAATGGATATGCTCCGAAGTTCGCTTGCACAGCTGGCGCCATCAGTGACGCTGCTAGAAAAACTCTGCCAGACGATTGCACAAGATATCCATCTCCCTTAGAATGCCGCCTCTGATTGAGACGCCCACATTCCTTGATGGGAAGCCGGGCTCTTGCAGGAGGGGTTCCCGAGTGGCTAAAGGGATCAGACTGTAAATCTGA
>CAYQBR010000013.1:0-16160 GCA_964415735.1 uncultured Klebsiella sp.
GCAACCGTCAGGCTCGCGTCGCCACTCGCGGCGCCACCCACGGTGCCACCCACGGTGCCACCCACGGAGCGAGTGCCGTCCGTCACGCCGCTGGCCTCCCCGGCTCCCACAGTAGCCGAGGCCGTCCATTTCGCGTTCGCCTACGTGCCCGTCAACGAGCATCTGGCCGTGATCTGCGAGCTGCCCTGGGCGCGTTCCGCTGTGTTGACGCCTTCCTGCAGGCAGTTGCTGGCTGACATGCTGAAGGCGATTGGAGCTCCCTGCGACGCGGACAGGCTGGCGCCGATGGTGTTCAGCTGGCCGCTGGCCGATGCCGGCGAGATGCCGCAGGATGCGCAGACAGCCCGACACATGCTTGAAGGCTTCGTGTCCCGCCGCCTGAAGTTGCGCGCCGTGCCGCATCTGCTGATCCTGGCCGAGCAGTCTGCAGCGTTTCTGTTCCCCGCGGCGAGCCAGCCGCAAACGGGCCGGTTGCAGACGCACCCGCATTTCCCCGTACAGGTGCTCGTCACCCACAGCCTGCATGCCATGGAAGCGGTGCGTGAGCTCAAGCGCTCCGCATGGCAGGCCCTTCAGCCCCTGAAGCAGGCACTCGTCGACGCTGCGCTGCGCGACCAGCGCCCCCAGGTGTGACGACATGCTGCCTCCGCCCACCCGTTCCGACTCCGTGAATGTTTTTCTGCGCGCCATGCGCCCGAGTGACCTCGATCTGGTCGTGGAAAGCGAAACCCTGTCGCTCAAGAGTCCCTGGTCCAAGCGCATCTTTGCCGATTGCCTGCGTGCCGGATACGAGTGCTGGGTGCTGGCCACGCGTGATCGCATCGTGGCCCATGGTGTGCTGTCCGTTGGCGCGGAAGAGGCCCACGTGCTCACGCTGTGCGTGCATCCGGATTTCCGGCGTCAGGGCTATGGCCGCCGCATGCTCCGTCAGCTGCTGGACAAGGGCTACCGCAAGGCGGCGCGGGTGTGCTTTCTGGAAGTGCGTCCTTCCAATGCAGAGGCCAGGGCGCTGTACCTTGCGATGGGTTTTGTGCAGGTGGGGGAGCGTCGCCAGTACTACCCTCTGGAGCCCGGCGACGTGCAGCGCGAGGATGCGCTCATTCTTTCGTGTGCTCTTCCTCTGGAAGCTCGCGGCTGACGAATCGGCGCCACACGTAGCGCCCTGCATTGACGAGCGCCACCACGATCAGTGCGAACACCATCACCAGCAAGACAAGCAGAATGCAACTGATGAAGAAGCGCAGCAGATTGTCGCGCGCTTCCGCATACGCAGTGGCCAGCGCGTAAAGCGATGCGGCACCGATGGCCAGGCCGCTGAGAGTGGATCGAGTGCTCTTGCGCATTTTGAGGCGAGGAAATTTCATGGTCTCTGCTTGTGGCCTGTTTGCCTTCAACGGGTGAATACGGGGGCACCGTCCTTGTCCGGCCAGGTGTGCAGGCACTCGGGATATTGACTGCACCCCCAGAAATAGCCGTTTTTGCCGCGCCGGCGCTTGAGCAGTTGTCCGCAGGATGTGCAGCGCCACGCCTTGGCCGGGATGCCATTATCGTCCGCGAGCCGCGTCTTGCAAGCCTTGTCATAGCCCGTGCAATACCAGTAGGCGCCCTGGGCATTCTGTGCCCTTACCAGTCGTCGTGTGCACACCGGGCAGCGATAGCGTTCATCCGGCACCTTGGATGGCTTGCCGTCCAGATCGAACAGCGTGGTCTTGCAGTCCGGGTATCCCGTACAGCCCCAGAACGGCCCCATCCGGCCTTCGATCCTGCGCAGCGGCTTGCGGCAGGCGGGGCAGAGCGGCTGGCGCACGGGTGCTGCGGGAGGCGAGTCACCGAGCAGATCGGCCGGCATGGGGTGGCACCTCGTCAGGTCAGTCGGACATAGGACTCGAGCTGCTGCAGCAAGCGGGTGTTCTCGTCGTGCGTGCCGATGGTGATGCGCAGTTTGTCGCGCAGTCTCGGCTGGTCGAAATAGCGCACCAGAATGCCGCTGTCCTTCAGCCGCTGGTAGAACTCGCGCGCCATGATCTCGGTGTTGACGAAGCGGGAGTCGCCACTGGGCACTCGCGCCAGCAGGAAGTTGCTCTGGCTGGGGGCGCAGGAGAATCCCAGCGCTACCAGGGCTGCGGCCACTCTGGCGCGCTCGACTCGCACCTTCTCCCAGCCCAGGGCGGCGCTGGCACGGTCGCGCAGGGCCGCCGTGGCGAGTACCTGGGAGATCACGTCGGTGTTGTAGCTGTCCCGGGTCTTGTACAGCATGGGCGCGATCAGGCTGGCGGCTCCGATGCCATAGGCAAAACGCAGCCCTGCCAAAGAGTAGCCCTTGCTCATGGTGCGCAGGATCAGGACGTTGTCGAGCTCGCGCACCAGGCTCACGGCATCGTGGCGCAGCGTTGGATCGATGAAGTCCACATAGGCCTCGTCGATCACCAGCACACCCTTGAAGGTGCTGGCGATGGCGCGCAGGCTGGCCGCCGGTGTCAGCAGACCGGACGGCGCGTGCGGATTCACCACGAAAGCCAGACTGGCGCCGCTGGCGTTCAGTCGTTCGGCAAAGTCGGCCCCCATCGTCCAGTCGTCCTGCAGGTCGATGCGCACCACGTCGCAGCCGTGAATCTCGGCCAGCACCGGATACAGCGAGTAGCTGGGCTCCGCGATGGCGATGGCGCCGCCCGGTTCGACGAAGGTGGTGATGACCAGGCGCAGCAGCTCGTCGCCGCCATTGGTGGCGATGAAATTGTCCACCTGCAGATGATGACATTCCGCCGCCACGTGGCGGAATTCGTTGGCCAGTGGCTGAGGATAGCGGCGCAGGTCTTCCACGCGCAGACCCTGCAGGGCGGCGACCACGGCCGCGCTCGCCGGGTAGGGGTTCTCGTTGGTGTTCAGCTTGATGATGCCGGGTTGGTTCGGTTGTTCACCGGAACTGTAGCCGGTCATGCGCTGGATGTTGGGGCGTTCGTAGCTCATAGGATCGGGTGTCGCTGCAGGGCCGGCGGTGACCGCGGGGTGCGGGCTGCCGGACGGAATCAGAGCGGCCAAGGTTACTGGTTAATGGATCCTGGTTCAATCCGCTTGCAGGTGTCATGGCATGCCGCCTGCCGGCGGAGCTTGCATCTGCGCCGTCAGCGCGACATGGTGTCAGGATGTCTGGCGCGCAGCGGTGCGGGCTCGCCTCTCGTGGTGAAGCGGAATATGGATTGAGCGTTCATTTAAGTGGTGTTTTCTCATTCGCGTCGAACGAGAGATGGCGAGATCAGTTTGCTCAAAGGCCTTCCATATAGGTGGCCACTCGAGCGTTCCAGCCCTCGCGCCAGCGCTGCTCTCCGCGGTCGCCAGGGGAGTTCATGATTCTTCGTGCCAGAATGACCTTCGCCGAGCGGGAGAATTGCGCCATCAATGGCGTCTCGTTGCGCGTCTGCAGCACCTGCTCCAGCACTTGCAGCAGACCCCAGCCCTGACCTGCGTAGCGCTCGGCTTCGGAGGTGCCTTCCCCCTTGAAGTTGACGTAGTCGATCAAGGCGTACATGCCCAGCGGCGGTTCACTGCGCGCGATCTCCAGGAACAGGGCGGCCACTTCCTCCTTCTGCACGGTGTGTTCCAGCAGAGCGGGCAGGCTGGCGTGCATGCGCTCGATGATGAACTGCACCTGGATCGCGCGGGTGTCGTTCAGGAAGTCGCGCAGGATCTGCATGCGGGGGCTCTCGAGGTCAGCCAGGAACGTGACCCTGTCCGGCCAGGGCGAATCGCGCCCGGGAAGGCTCGCAATCCACTCGGGAATGGCAACGCCCTGCGCCTCGTAGAAGTCGAGCAGAGCCGGAAAGCTTTCCACGAACACATCCTGCTGTCCGCTCCTGTACCAGATGAAATGTCCTATGCCCAGGGACGGGAAATCCTCGCCCGCGTTCCAACTGGTTAAGCACGCGGTTTTCAGGTTACACTCGTTGGCGAATATGCGTTCTCCGATCCAGTCCGTCTGTTCCGCAGTCAACGCCGGCAGCTCATCCTGTGGCAGGCGCGAGCAGCCGCCAAGGAGCAGGGGAATGAGCAGCCACAGCGCAAGGGACAACGGACGTTTCTTCACTGCAGATTTCCTGAAGTTGAATGCATGAATGAGCGAGGCAGAGCCACTTGCGCTGCCAGCCCGTGCAGAACAGTGCGAGCAAGCATACTTGAATCAGACAGCAGAAGTCATCGACGTCAAAGAGCCGGAACCGCAGGACGAATTCGTCCGCGGACTGGCGCTGATCTATCAGCGACTGAAGCAGAGCAAGCATCTGAAGAAAGCCATGAAAGAGGTCGAGAGTTCCTTGCTCGACCTGCTTGGTGTGCGTCTTTTCACGATCTATCAGTGCGTCCAGAACGGCAAGGAAGTGCTCGCCAGCTTCAAGGGCGGCGATCCAGACGACAACAACACCACCGAGATCCGCGTTCCCTTCAGTCCCACCTCCCTTGCGGGTTACGTGGCGCTGAGCCAGCGTGCACTCGTGATCCGTAACGTGCTGGATCAGCAGGAACTGCTGGACATCCACCCGAGGCTTCGCTTCGACCGCCGTTTCAGTGATGCCAAGGGCTGGGCGGTGAAGTCGCAGATCGTGGTGCCGATCAAGGACGGCATTCTGCTGGGCGTGCTGCAGCTGATCAATTTCGTCGGCGATCGCGACTTCACCAAGACCGACCTCAAGCACGCGATGATGGTCTCGCAGATGCTGGCCAAGCAGTTCCGCTCCGAATTGCAGAGCACGCAGGGGCCTTACGATTACCTGGTGCAGAAGAACAAGATCAGCAGTCAGGAACTCGAGGATGTGCAGAACAAGGTCGGGCTCTATGGCGGGTCGGTCTCGCGCATCCTCATGGAGGATTTCGGCATCGACGCCGACACCATCGGCGCCTCGCTCGAGTACTACTATCGCGTCCCTTACATGAAGTATCAGCCCGGGCACGTTCTGCCGTCCGAGTTGTTCGAGAACATCGGCGTCAGTTATCTGCGCAAGAATCTCTGGCTGCCGGTGGCGGGCAACAAGGAAGAGGCCGTCATCCTCATCGATGACCCCAGCGACTATCAGCGCATCATGGAAATCCAGGGGGTGCTCAACGCCCGCAACTACGCCTTCCGCGTCGGCCTGCCTGAACACATCCAGATGTTCCTGCGCGATGATGACGGTACCGACGCCGAGGCGGGCTTCGATGACGTGTTCTCGCGGCTGGAAGAGCAGGGCAATGTCGAGGTCGAGTCCGAGGAGGAGCAGGAAGAGGAAAGCCTGGCCGCCACCTCGGCCATCATTCAGCTGGTCAATCGCATGATCACCGAGGCGGATCGTCTCGGCGCGTCGGACATCCATGTCGAGCCTGGCAAGGATCAGGCGCCCGGCATCGTGCGCATCCGCGTGGATGGCATCTGTCGCGAGCTGCTCAAGGTGCCCAAGGAACACACGTCCGCCCTGATCGCCCGCATCAAGGTGATCTCGCGCTTGAACATTGCCGAGCGTCGCCTGCCGCAGGACGGCAAGTGCAAGCTGAAGGTGCGTGGCAAGAAGCTGGAACTGCGGGTGGCCACCGTGCCGACGGTCAATGGTGAGAGCGCTGTGCTGCGTCTGCTCGCCGCCGGCAGTGCCATGCCGCTGGAAAAGCTGAACCTGTCCGTCCCCAACTACAACAAGATCGTCGAACTGTCGGCGCATCCTCATGGTCTGCTGCTGGTGGTCGGTCCGACCGGCTCGGGCAAGACCACGACGCTGCATGGCGTGCTCGGCTTCATCAACACACCCGACCGCAAGATATGGACAGCCGAGGACCCGGTGGAGATCACTCAGCCGGGACTGCAGCAGGTGCAGGTGCTGCCCAAGATCAACTTCACCTTCGCCACGGCCATGCGCGCGTTCCTGCGTGCCGACCCGGATGTCATTCTCATCGGCGAGATGCGTGACCACGAAACGGCCTCGATCGGCATCGAGGCCTCATTGACGGGACACCTGGTGCTTTCGACGCTGCACACCAACTCTGCGCCGGAAACCATCACGCGTCTGCTGGATCTCGGGCTCGACCCGGTCAATTTCTCCGATGCTCTGCTCGGGGTGCTGGCGCAGCGTCTGATGCGCACACTCTGCAAGAGTTGCAAGGAAGCCTACCGGCCCAGTGCGCAGGAACTCGATCACCTGATCGACAGCTATGGCCGGGACATCTTCCCCGAGCTTGGGGTGGATGCCGCTACCGTGCAGCTGTATCGGCCTGTTGGTTGCGATGAGTGTGGTGGCACCGGCTACAAGGGGCGCACGGGTATTCATGAGCTGCTGGTCGGCACTCACGAGCTGCGCAGCCTGATCTACAACAAGGCCGATCTCGATACCCTGCGCACACAGGCTCTGCGCGACGGCATGCGCACCCTCAAGCAGGACGGCATCAACAAGATCTTCATGGGGCTGAGCGACTACAAGCAGCTGTTGCGCGTGGTCGCGGAGTAGTCTCGACTCTGCGTTTGTTGAACCGGTTCAAGCTTCTGCACTCTCGCGCTAAGCATTCGACACCCCGCTCGCTATAGTGGCGCCGCGCCTGCCGGTTCTGGCGTGTGCGTGACGCCAGGGGGTTGTGCATCGTGAAATCACTCTTGTCTGTCCTCGCGACATTTCTCTGTGTCGGGCTGTTGCTGGCGCGGGAAGTCCTGAGTCGCTTTGGCCTGGAATCGAGCTATCCGCTCATCGCGCTGTGCGCCGCCATCTTCACTTTCATGCTGGCGGGTCGCAGTCTGGTCCTGCTGGCGGTGGTGCTGCTGCTGGGGCTGGCCTTGGCGCTGCCCGCCGAAGCGCTGGGAGGCCTTGCGGTGGATCAGGATCTGCTGCTGGCCGCACTGCTCGGCGTCGTGGTGCTGCCTCTGGTACATCGCCTGGTGCTGCGCTGAAGGGCCTTGCTACATCACCCCGGGCCCTGGCGTCAGAACATAGCTGCGCAGGTGCCATTCGCCTTCCCGGTACTCCAGTTCCGCGGCCACATCGGCCGTGCCGTAGGCAAAGCTGGCGCGCAGCTGCAGGCTGGCGCTTCCTGTCACGCCGCTGAACAGTGGCGGAACGAAGACGGTGCCTGAGGGCGCGTCCATCACGATCAGCTTCCCAAAGCGTTGCACGGGCGTCAGATCGGGCACCTGGGGGGTGAGCCCGGCGTCCGTCAGTGCCAGGAGGGGGGTCGGGTCTGCACTGCCCAGCAGCGACTGGGTGATGTCCGTGACCAGACGGTGCGCCAGTGCGCTCGTTCGAGTCTGGTGGAAGAACTCGACGGCGAAATACCCGGCAATCAGGAAGACGACAGCGGCGAGCGTGGAAGCGATGCGGAAAAGGCCGGTTTTCACTTGCGGTTTCCTTGGATGCGGGGCTGCCGGAAAGAGCAGAATCGAGCCGGATTATAGAGCAAGAAAAGCTAATAAAAACAGCGTTCAAACCTTCGCCATTCAACAAGTTTTTTAAATGTGCCCTGTTTTTATGCACACAATGGGCTGGTTTGTCACGTTTCTCTTGAAAACCCGCGTTTTTCGCGGTGAGAACGTTCGATTATTTGCTATCTATTTGAAATTAATGGAAAAAAGCAATTGGTTAAAAAATAACCAACTTGTGTGGAGGTGCGGATTTTTCAGCGTTTGCGGGCATTATTTTCACCTTATCAACTGACTTATCCACAGATTCTGTGGAAAAGAATTTCAGGGCGTCACATCACAATCAGCATTCGTCGTCAACCGCCAATCGCCGCGAATGTGCGCCACTTGACGCAAGTGTTGGATGGGGCGTTTTCCGAGTGTGCAGGAAGGAAACAAAACCCACTCGAAAGTGTTACCAATCGGGCGTGCCAGCGCGACGCAGGGGGATTATGACTTTGTCTTGTCTGGGTATCGGTGGTATCGTGTCGTCGTGTTTTCTGTGATCCGTGGCGTGAAAATGGTAGAGCTGACCGGTGACATTCCTTTCTTGTGGAGGCTGAGCCCAGAGTCCAGCGAGGGTCTGTGCGCAGTGTCCATGGTGGTTCCCTACGAAACTGATGACGACCGGCGCGATCTGACCATCGAGACCAGTGTCGTCAGTTTTGCCTCTGACAGTTCGCGCGCGGAAACCGAAGAAATGCTGGAATGGAATCAGGACGATATCAGCCTGTTCCTGAAACTGGTGGCACACGAACAGAATGAGCACCGACTCGCCATGCTCGACAGCGTGCGCATTGATCTGACAGATCCGGCCATCATCGACATCATTCACGTGGTGGCCGCCGCCGGCTTCGGCATGGCCTACAGTTCCCAAGGGGTGTTGAAGCCCTCAAGCGGCGTCTACCCAGCTCATCCCTGTGACATTGGCAGTTTTGCTTCCCTGAACACGCATGATGGCTTCAAGCGCTGCGTCGTCGTGGACATCGACAACGAGGAAGTGGTCTGCGTTCTGCTGGATGAGATCGATGTGGAGTCCGAGGGGGAGTACGAGCGTCTGAGCAGGCATGATCTGCTGCTGGTCAAGCGTGCCGACCTTCTGCATCCGGATTTTGCCATCACCACGGGTCGTCCTGCTTCCGCAACCGTGCACTAGCGTCCCCCGCCAGCTGTCATTTCCCAAGCTTCCGCGATCAGCGCCCGTCGGGCTGCGAGCTTCCAATCAGTACAGGAATCAATTCATGACCCAGAGTGCCCTGGCAGACGAAATTGCCCGTCGACGCACCTTTGCCATCATTTCCCACCCTGACGCTGGCAAGACCACCATCACCGAAAAGCTGCTCCTGCTGGGGCGCCTGATCCAGAAGGGGGGCACCGTCAAGGGCAAGAAGTCTGACCGTCACGCCACGTCCGACTGGATGGCCATGGAGCAGCAGCGCGGTATTTCGGTGACGTCCTCCGTGATGCAGTTTCCCTACAATGATCGCATCGTGAACCTGCTGGACACGCCCGGTCACGAGGATTTCTCCGAGGACACCTACCGCGTGCTCACGGCGGTGGACTCGGCGCTCATGGTGGTGGACGGGGCCAAGGGCGTGGAGGAGCGCACCATCAAGCTGATGGACGTCTGCCGCCTGCGTGACACGCCCATCTTCACCTTCGTCAACAAGCTCGATCGCGAGACGCTCAACCCCATCGAGGTGCTGGACGAGATCGAGACCGTGCTCAAGATCCGCTGCGCGCCGATCAACTGGCCGCTGGGCATGGGCAAGGAATTCAAGGGCGTCTACAACCTCTATACCGACACGATTCACGTCTACCAGCAGGGACAGGGTGATCGGATTCCGGATGATGTCCGCATCCAGGGCCTCGACAGTCCGCAGGCCCGCGCGCTGCTGGGCGCCTACGCCGACGATGTGCAGATGGACATCGAGCTTGTGCGCGGCGCCAGCAATCTCTTCGACGTGAACGAGTATCTGGCCGGCCGCATGACGCCTGTCTATTTCGGCACTGCCCTGGGCAATTTCGGCGTTCGCGAGATGCTGGAGCAATTCGTGGAATGGGCGCCGTCGCCCTTGCCACGCAAGACCCAGACCCGTCTGGTGGCGCCCGACGAGGCCCCGTTCAGCGCGTTTGTGTTCAAGATCCAGGCCAACATGGACCCGAACCACCGTGACCGCGTGGCTTTCCTGCGGGTGTGCTCGGGCGCCTATACGCGCGGCATGAAAGTGCTGCACACGCGCATCGGCAAGGAAGTGCGTGTCAGCGACGCCGTCACCTTCCTGGCCGGCGAGCGCGAGCAGGCGGAAGAGGCCGTCTCCGGCGACATCCTGGGTTTTCACAATCACGGCACCATCCAGATCGGCGACACCTTCACGGAAGGCGAGCAGCTGCAGTTCACGGGCATCCCCCACTTCGCTCCGGAACTCTTCAAGCGCATCCGCCTGAAGGATCCGCTGAAGATGAAGCAGTTGCAGAAGGGGCTGAAGCAGCTCGCCGAGGAAGGTTCGGTGCAGGTGTTCATGCCGCTGAAGAACAACGACCTGATCGTGGGGGCGGTCGGCGCGCTGCAGTTCGAGGTCGTCGCCTTCCGTCTGCAGGATGAATACAAGGTGGATTGTCTCTACGAAGGCGTCAGTGTTCACAGCGCCCGCTGGGTGCGCAGCAAGGACCGAGCGAAACTCGAGGAGTTTCGCAAGAAGGCCTATGACAACGTCGCCGTGGATGGTGGCGATCACCTCACTTACCTGGCCCCGTCCCGCGTCAATCTGGCGCTGATGGAGGAGCGCTGGCCAGAGATCGAATTCCACGCCACGCGGGAACACTGACACGCTGCTGACAGCACACGAGGACCTATGCAGTTTGAACTCAAGGCCACCGATGGCCTCGCACGACGCGGCACCCTTCGATTCCCTCGCGGCGAGGTGCAGACACCGGCCTTCATGCCGGTCGGCACCTATGGCACGGTCAAGGGCATGACGCCTGCCCAGGTGGAGGACACCGGGGCGCAGATCCTGCTGGGCAACACCTTCCACCTGATGCTGCGGCCCGGCACCGAGATCGTGAAACGGCACGGCGGCCTGCATGGCTTCATCGGCTGGGATCGGCCGATCCTGACTGACTCCGGTGGCTTTCAGGTGTTCAGTCTGGGCGACATGCGCAAGATCACGGAAGAGGGCGTGAAGTTCCGTTCGCCGGTGGACGGAGCGCAGGTGTTCCTCGGTCCCGAGTCGGCCATCAAGGTGCAGCAGGAGCTGGGCTCGGACATCATCATGGTGTTTGACGAATGCACGCCCTATCCCGTCTCTGAGCAGGAGGCCGAGGCCTCGATGAATCTCTCGCTGCGCTGGGCCCTGCGGTGCCGACAGGCGCACGGGGATCACCCCTCGGCGCTCTTCGGCATCGTGCAGGGCGGGATGTTCACCCATCTGCGCGAGCAGTCCCTGCAGGCATTGGCCGCCATGGATTTCGACGGCTATGCCATCGGGGGGCTCTCGGTGGGCGAGCCCAAGGAAGACATGATTCGCGTGCTCGATCACATCGCGCACCGCATGCCTGCACACAAGCCGCGCTACCTGATGGGCGTCGGTACGCCGGATGACATCATCCAGGCGGTGCTGCGTGGCGTGGACATGTTCGACTGCGTGATGCCCACGCGCAACGCCCGCAATGCCCACCTGTTCACCAGTGGCGGACTGGTGCGATTGCGCAATGCCCGCTACCGCGACGATACGGGTCCGCTCGACCCGGAATGCGACTGCTACACCTGCCGCAACTTCAGTCTCGCTTACCTGCACCACCTCGACAAATGCAAGGAAATGCTGGGTGCGCAGCTCAATACCATCCACAATCTGCGCTTCTATCAGAAACTGATGCAAGGTTTGCGCGAGGCAATAGAACAGGGTAGATTGGCGGCCTTCGTCGCAGCATTCCAGGCGCGGCAAACGCCTGCCGAGTCGGAGTCGCCCTGATCCAAAGCCTTCAGATTGCCGGCCCGAGTCGGGTCGCTGACGAAGCGCCACAGACGCAATGCATCGCACATCATCTACAGAGAGATCGACACCATGAACTTCTTCATCAGCGCCGCCCATGCCCAGGACGCCGCGGTCCAGGGCCCGAGTCCCGTCTTCAACCTGATCTTCATCGGCGGCATGTTCGTGTTGTTCTACCTGGTTCTCTGGCGCCCGCAGTCCAAGCGAGCCAAGGAGCACCGCGAGCTGGTGGCCGGCCTGGTCAAGGGCGATGAAGTGCTGACGAGCGGTGGCTTGCTTGGCAGAGTGACCAAGGTCACCGATGATTACGTCACTCTGCAGGTGGCCGACGGGGTCGAGCTGTGCATGCAGAAGCTGTCGATCGCCGCCGCGCTGCCCAAGGGCACGATCAAGTCGATTCAGTAAGTGAACCCGGCGGCCGAGTCATCAGGCAGCCTCTGCGAGTGAACATGACATGCTGAACAAGTATCCCCTCTGGAAGAATCTCCTCATTCTCTTTGTCGTGGTGCTGGGTGCCATCTATTCGGCACCCAATCTCTATCCGGACGACCCTGCCGTGCAGATCACGCACGAAAGCGATCCCATCGACGAATTCCTGATTGCCACGGCCACCGACGCGCTGCGTGCTGAAGGCATCGATTTCTTCGGCGAGACGGTGGACGGGCGCTCCGGCATCATCCGCTTTGCCAATCTTGAGGATCAGTTGCGAGGCAAGTCGGTGATCGAGGCCGCCATCGGCAGTGGGTACTTCACCGCTCTGAATCTGGCGCCTACGACCCCTGGCTGGCTGCAGGCGCTCAACGCCGGCAAGATGAGCCTGGGGCTGGACTTGCAGGGAGGAGTGCACTTCCTCATGGAAGTCGACATGGAAGCTGCCCTTGAGCGCCGCATGGACAACACCGTCAGCACCATCCGCCAGCTGCTGCGCAGCGAGCGCATCCGCTCTCGTGCGATCGAACTGGAGGAGCCCAACCTGATAGTTGCCCGCTTCGATGATGAGGAGTCTCGCTCCGCAGCCCGTGCCCTCATTCGCGACAACTTCGTGGAATTGCAGACCATCAACCGCGAGCAGGGCGGCGATTTCTTCCTGGACATGAGTCTTGCGGAGGCCGACATCCTGCAGATGCAGCGCGACACCATCGCTGCCAACAAGACCACCATCCTCAACCGTGTCGACTCGCTCGGCGTGGCGGAGCCCGTGGTGCAGCAACAGGGCGCCAACCGCATCGTGGTGGAGCTGCCTGGCGTGCAGGACACGGCCCAGGCCAAGCGCATCCTGCAGCGTATCGCCACGCTCAATTTCCATCTGGAAGCCGCACCCGGATCGCCCCCCTCGTCCTACACCACCTACGAATATCAGGGCATGATGGTGGATGTCAGCAATGAAGTCATTCTGCAGGGCGATCGTGTCAGCAACGTGCGTTCCACGCTCGACCAGCAGGGGCTGCCCCAGGTGGCGATCAACCTGGATGCACAGGGCGGGGAGCAGTTCAGCCGTGTGACCCGTGACAACATCGGCCGCCTGATGGACATCGTCCTCAGTGAGACCAAGACGCGCACCGTGCTGGAGCCCGACGAGAACGGCAACATGGTCGAACGTCAGGAGACCTACGAAGAGAAGCGTCTGATCAGTCACGCCACCATCCGGGCAGCGCTCGGCCGCGAGTTCGTGATTACCGGGTTGACGACGACGGAAGCCAACGAGCTTTCGCTGCTGATTCGCTCCGGCGCGCTCGCGGCGCCGATGTACTTTGTGGAAGAGCGCACGCTGGGCCCGAGCATGGGGGCAGAGAACATCGAGCAGGGCAAGCGCGCCACGTTCATCGGAGTCGGCATGGTGGTGGCGTTCATGCTGTTCTACTACCGGCTGTTCGGACTGGCTGCCAATATCGCCCTGGGCGTCAACCTGCTGTTGCTGGTGGCCATCATGTCGATCATCTCCGCCACGCTCACACTTCCCGGCATCTTCGGCATCGTGTTGATCATGGGCATGGCGGTGGACGCCAACGTGCTCATCTTCACGCGAATCCGCGAGGAAATTGCCAATGGTCTGTCCCCTCAGGGCGCGATCGCTGCCGGTTTCGATCGCGCACTCGGCACGATTCTGGACGCCAACCTCACCACCCTGCTGGTGGGCATCGTGCTCTTCTCCATCGGTACAGGTCCGGTGAAGGGCTTCGCCGTCACGTTGATGATTGGCATCTTCACGTCGGTCTGGACCGCCATCGTGATCACCCGTGCCGTGGTGAATCTGATGTACGGTGGTCGTCAGGTGAAAACACTGTCCATCGGAGCTTATGCCTGAGCGCACGGCCGGTCGTGCAGTTGCCAGCAAGGCAGTCATGAAAAGGTTTGGAGAAAGGTATGGCGTTTGCGAAAACATCGTTTGACTTCGTGACCACGGGCCGCAGGCTCACGTATGTCTCTGCAGTGGCAGTGATCATTTCGCTTGGCTCCCTGCTGATCAACTCGCTGGAGCTCGGTCTGGATTTCACCAGCGGCTCTCTGGTGGAGGTAGGGTACTCCGAGCCTGTTGCGGTGCCCGAGATCAGTGCTCAACTGGCTGCGGCAGGTTATGAAGAAGCCCAGGTGGTGGCCTTTGGCTCGGATCAGGACATCCTGATTCGCATGCCGGTCGACGAAAGTCTCTCCGAGGTCGAAATGGCCAGCCAGCTCGTTGTGCTCGGTGAAGAGTTGCTGTCGACATTGCAGGCAGGGACTTCTGCCGAGGTCGAGATTCGCCGCATGGAATTCGTGGGACCGCGAGTGGGCGAAGAACTCGCCGAAAGCGGTGGCATGGGCATTCTGGTGTCTCTGGGCATGGTGATGATTTACGTCGGCGCCCGTTTTCAGACCAAGTTCGCCATTGCGGCGGTGCTTGGTCTGATGCACGACGTGATCATCACGCTGGGGGTCTTCTCGCTGGCGCGAATTCAGTTCGATCTCACCGTGCTGGCGGCAGTGCTGGCGATCATCGGCTATTCAGTGAACGACAAGATCGTGGTGTTCGACCGGGTGCGGGAGAACTTCCGTGTGCTGCGCAAAAGCACGCCGGCCGAGCTGATCAACATCTCCCTCAATCAGACACTGAGCAGGACCACCATCACCTCCGGCACCACGCTGCTGGTGGTGCTGGCCATGTTGTTCGCCGGGGGTGACTCCATCAAGGGCTTCGCCACCGCTCTGACGCTCGGCATCATCATCGGTACCTACTCGTCCATCTACGTCGGGTCCACACTGCTGCTGATGATGAAAGTCACCAAGGAAGACCTGATTGCCCCGCCCAAGGAAAGCGAAGCCGACTCGCTGCCTTGATCGATCCTGTCAGCCCGCATCCTGCCTCAGTGCCTGCAGTTTCTCGACAAACTGCAGCACCGGGGCGCGCGCTGCCAGCTCCCGTTGTTCCTGCAGGATGTTGTCCAGTATCTCCAGTGTCGTGAGCGGGTTGGCGAGCACCACCCTGAACACGACGATGGGCGTGCGCTCATAGTGTTCGGGTGTGAGCTGCGTGCGTGACACGAAGGACTTGCCCAGGCCGCGCTGAGTCTTCTGCAGGCTGCGTGTCAGGGCGTTGAGCACGCTGTTGGCCTGCTGGCGGATCTGCGAATTGTCGGACGCCAGCAGCTCCCGTGCTGCAGAGGGCAGATAGCGGTATGTCAGGATGTTCAGCTCCGGCTCCGAGATCAGCTCGAAATCGTCCGTGGCCTTGATGCGTTCGGCGAAAGCCCTGGCCTTGGCGATGCCCTGGTCGATCAACAGCTCGTAGCCTTCACGCGCGATGATGTGCAGGCCGGCGTGCACCAGCACGGCCATGCCGGGGCGCGAGCCTTCCACACTGTGACTGCCCAGATCCTTCGAGCCCTTGCGAATGATGTATTCGGCGTGGTGCTCGACCGCGGACAGCGTTTCCGGGCGCCGGAAGACACACAGGCCGGCGCCCATGGGCACATACAGCTGCTTGTGGGCGTCCAGGGTCACCGAATCGGCGCGCTCGATGCCCGCGAGCAGATGGCGGTGTGTGCGGGAGAACAGCGTGGGGCCGCCCCAGGCCGAGTCGACATGGAAATGGATGCCGCGTTCCGCGGCGATGTCGGCCAGCGCTTCCAGCGGGTCGACACTGCCCGTCTCCGAGGTGCCCGCGACGCCCACGATCGCCATTACGCGAATGCCTTCGCGCTGCAGTTCGTCACAGCGTCGCGCCAGCTGCGCCGGTTTGACCTTGTTGCGGGCGTCGGTTTCCACCGCCACCAGGTGGCGGCGACCGATGCCGAGGATGTCAGCGGCCTTGCCCAGGGAGTAATGCCCGCGCTCCGACACCACGATCGCCAGCGCGCGATAGCCCTGGTGCACCAGTCCGGCGGCGAGGCCTTCCTGACCGATGCCCGCGAAATCGGACGTGATCGGGAACAGGGCGTTGCGGGCGGCCCACAGCGCGGTGAGATTGGCGATGGTGCCGCCGGAGCAGAAGCTGCCGATGGCGTGGTTGCGGTCGTGCATCCAGCGCTCGTAGAAGGCCTCGTCCTGCTGGTAGACCAGCTGGTGGATCATGCCGATCACCTGGCGCTCCAGCGGCGTGAAGGCCTTGGAGGTTTCGACCTTGACCAGGTTCTGATTCAGCGCGGTCATGATGCGTGCCAGGGGCAGCATGAAGTAGGGCAGGGCGGAGGCCATGTGGCCCACGAAGCCGGGCGAGGCGATGTGCACCGACTGCGCCACCACCTTGTCCAGCAGGAAGTCGATCTGCTCGGACACGAACACCGGCTTGTCCGGGA
>CAYQBR010000014.1:0-15605 GCA_964415735.1 uncultured Klebsiella sp.
TTTTTGCTATATATTCTCGACACTTAACTTGTATAATTAATGATCTAAATTGCCTTTATCGGCAGGCAGGTTGAGGTCTTTACGTGTTGCAGATTTTCAAGCGCAAGTCGCAGGCGGGCGGGTTGACCTCGGTGTCATTCGGCCAGCGCCATTTTGGCATTGCGAATGTCACGCGCGACCGCGACCTGCCCTTCCTGGCTCAGTGCACACGGCAGGAGTTCCGCAATCCCCAGCACCTGCGCGACGCTCTGGCGGAGCAGATCGAGACCCTCGGTCTGCAGGGAACGCCCTGCAACGCCGTCCTGGCGCCCAGGGATTACAGTCTCTACCTGGTGGAAGCCCCGGCCGTCGAGCCCGAGGAGATGCGCGCTGCCGTGCGCTGGAAGGTCAAGGACCTGCTGGACATGCCCCTGGAAGACGCCGCCATCGACGTCTTCCCGGTGCCTGAGGATGCCTTCAATGGCCGCAACCGCATGCTCTACGTGGTGGTTGCCGCCCGCTCCCGACTCAATGCCGTGATCGATCTGTGCAAGAGCGCACGCTTGGAGCTGGCGGCGATTGACATTCCTGAGATGGTCATGAAGAACATGCTGACGCAGTTTTCCGAGGAGCGGGGCAGTCAGGCCTTCATCGCCCTCAAGGCCAACGGCAGCATCATGAACATCAGTCGTGACGGCGATCTTTACCTGGCCCGCACCGTGAACACCCAGGTGCCTCCGGATGTCATGGGCATGAACGAGTGGCCGAGCCTGCGTGATCGCCTGGTGCTCGAGATCCAGCGCTCGCTGGACTATTACGAAAGCCAGATGGCGCAGCCGCCGGCGAAGGAGCTGTTGCTCGCGCCGCGTCCCGATGGGGAGATGCTCGCGGCCAGTCTGCAGGAAGTGCTGCCCTTGAAGGTCGGCATGCTCAGCTACGAGCAGCGTCTGGAAGGTGCGGCCCATATCACTGCCCAGGACAAGCATGACTGCCTGTTCGCCATCGGCGGCGCCTTGCGCCATGACCTGGGGGGCTGACGAGAACAGCATGAGCGATTTTCTGAACCAGAGCGTGAACCTGTACCTGCCGGAGCTGCGGCCGCGTGTCGACTGGCTGTCCTGGCAGCGTTTCCTGCTGGTGGTGCTGCTTGGCATCGGCGTCGTCGTCGCTCTGGCTGCCAACGGCCTGTGGGAGCGCAGCCAGCGCCAGCAGACGCTGGCTTCACTGGAAGCCCTGATTGCCCAGGAGATCGCCATCGCTGAAAGCATGGAAAGCGCCCTGATCGACAGCGCCACCGACCAGAATCTGGTGCAGGAAGTGGCGGCCCGCGAACAGAGCGTCGCCACGCTCAATGCCACGCTGGAAACACTGCGTTCGGTGAACCAGGGCAATCTGCTGGGCTTTGCCACGTATCTGAAGAATCTGTCGCGCGCCTCCAGCGAGGGGCTCTGGCTGACGCGGATCGTGATCAGCAACGGCGGTCAGAATGCGCTGCTGGAAGGTTATGCCCAGGAGAGTGCACTGGTGCCGGCGTTCATCGAGAAGCTGAGCAGTGGCTGGGAAGAGGGGGAGGGCTGGAAGTTCTCCCACATCAGCGGCATGGCGCCCGGTGAGACATCCAGCGCTGCCGCCGTGGTCAACTCAGCCGCCTCCGCTGCCACCTCGGCCGCCGCAGACGTCGCGGCCCTGTTGGGCGCAACCGAGGCGGCCACCCCCGCACCGGTGGCCGCGTCGAACGATGCCTATCGCTTCGTGCTGGAGGCCCGCTGATGACGTTGAAGCAGCAAATCAGTGATCTGCAGCTGCGCTACGAGGCGCGGCCGCGTGCCGAGAAAGGCATTCTGCTGGCGGTCACCCTGATGGTGATCTCCGGACTTTATGTGGTGGGGGTCTCTGACCCGCTGGCCGCCTCCGTCAATGCGCTGGACCAGCAGATCCTGACCGCACAGGCACAGATCACGGCGCTGCAGACGCGCCAGGCCGAGGCGCGCCAGGCTGGCGAGAACGACCCGAACGTGTTCGCCCGGGAGCAGCTGGTGGAGCTTGTCGCCGCCGAGACGGAAGCGCGGCGCCAGCTCGACGAGATCAATGGCAGCGTGATTTCCGCCACCACCATGAACCGTCTGCTGTCGGAGGTGCTCGATCGCCACGAGGGTCTGCGTCTGGTGCGGCTGGAGAATCGCCCCGCCGAGCCCCTCGTGGGAGACGCGCTGTCCGAGGCGGCCCAGCGCATGTTCCGGCACGGGCTGATACTCGAATTCGAAGGCGACTATCTGAGTCTTCTGCAGTACCTGGTGTACCTGGAGAGTCTGCAGGAAAACTTTTTCTGGGAATCGCTGAGCATCACCCCGGGCGAGTGGCCGACCTCCGCCATCCGTATCGAGCTGAGCGCGTTGAGTCCCGAGGAGAGCTTCGTTGGCATCTAGAGTCCTTCTCGCTTGTGGCCTGAGTCTGCTTGCTGCGTCCGCGCAGGGGCAGGGCGGCCTGCTGATCGACGGGGAAGCGTTCCGCGACCCGACCCGTCCGCCGCGTGCGAACGTCGTGCAGGTGCCGGGGGCCGATAACGCCACGAGTCGTGGCTACGAGGTCACCTTCATCCGGGCCGGCAGCGAAAGCAGCGCGGCAGTGATCAACGGCACCCTGGTGACGGTCGGCGACAGCGTCGACGGCGCCACCGTGCAGGCCATCGGCACGGACAGCGTCACGCTGGACGTGGCAGGTCAGACAGTGGAAATAAATGCATTCAGGGCCGGTTTCAGGAGCTCTGCCAATTGATGAATTCAGTGCGTGAGGATTTCATGGCACGACCAACACCCAGACGCCTCCGTGTCATTGCAGCCGGTCGGGCGCTCAGCCTGGCGGCACTGTGCCTGCTCGTCATGGCCTGTTCCGTGACCGGCCCCAGGCAGCAGCCGAACACGGAAATCACCAATGAGATCCAGGACATTCTGGAGCGCGGCGAGCGCGGCCATGCCAATGTGCTGGACGAGCAGACTGCCGTGGCCGCCGTGGACGAACTCATGCCCGGCCTGAGCATTTCCGACGAAGTGCTGCAGCCGGTGGAAGAGCGCTTCAACATCGCCGCCAATCAGGAAGATGCCCGTCAGTTCTTCAGCAATCTGGTGGCCGGCACCCAGTACGGTGTGCTGGTGAGTCCGGACATCGACGGCGAGATCAGCATTTCCCTGCCCAATGTCACCATCGACGAAGTGATGCAGGCCGTGGAAGAGGCCTATGACTACAGCATCACGCGCCGCGGCAATATCTATCAGATCCAGCCGCCCACGCTGCAGACGAAGATGTTCACCATCGACTATCTCGACGTGCAGCGCACCGGCAGCTCCAGTGTGCAGGTCACGAGCGGTGGTGGCGGAGGCGCTGCCAGAGGCGGGCAGACGGGTGGTCTTTCCGGCGGACTGAGTGGTGGCGGCATCGGCGGCGGACTGGGCGGTGTCGGGGGTCTCGGGGGTACCGGCGGAGTGGGCGCTACCAGTGGCGTGGGCGGTGCCAGCGGGGGCGGCGGCGGACAGATCAGCACCTCCGTGCAAACCGACTTCTGGACCGATCTGACCGACACCCTGGAATCCATGCTGGAAGGCGAGGACGACGAGGAGAGCGGCCGAGTGATCGTGCAACCCCAGATCGGGCTGGTGATGGTCACAGCAATGCCGCGCGACATGGCCCGGGTGGAGGAGTACATCTCCCGCGCCCAGGGCATCCTGAGCCGCGAGGTAACCATTCAGGTGCAGTTCCTGGAAGTCGTGCTCAACAAGGGTTTCCAGACCGCCATCGACTTCGACACCTTCGGGCCCGGCGGCGCGGACGGCACCAACAACACCATCGTCGCCGAGTTCGAGGCGGGTGGTGACAGCACGGCGCAGAGCATCTCCAATCCGCTGGCCATCACCACCAATTTCACGGATTTCGCCTCGGTGTTCCGACTGCTCGACTCCCGTGGCTCGACCCAGGTGCTCTCCAGTCCCAGCCTGAAAGTGCTCAACAACCAGAAGGCCGTGTTCCAGGACGGCGACCAGGAATACTTCCAGGTCAGCGCGGGTTCCAGCGTGGTCAACAGCGGCCAGGCCGTCACGCAGAGTGCGAGCAACGATCTGGAGCAGTTCTTCTCGGGCATCTCCATGGACATCACCCCGCAGATCAGCGCCGATGGCACCATCACGCTGCACGTGCATCCGACCATCACCACGGTGACGGAGCAGACCAAGCCGATCGGCGGTCAGCAGGTGCCCCTGGCCCGCACCTCGGTGCGCGAGCTCGACAGCATCATCCGCGCCGAGGACGGCAAGATCGTGGTGCTGGGCGGTCTGGCCTACGAACGCGAAGTGGACGAAGCCTCCGGCATTCCCTACGCGTCCGATCTGCCCGGGGTGGGCGCCGCCTTCGACCAGCGCCGCCGCACCACGGTCAAGAGTGAATTCATCATTCTGCTGCGCCCGGTGATCGCCAGCGCCCAGAGTGAACAGCAACTGCTGCAGGAGCGCAGCAATCGCGTCGACAACATCAATCGCAGTCTCGACCCCTTCAACGGCAGGTAGTCCCGAGAGTATCGCGCTATGTATCTGGAACACTTCGCCATCAAGGAACAGCCGTTTTCGCTCACGCCGAACACGCAGTTCTTCCTGAACATGGCCAGTCATCAGAAGGCCTACAACATGCTGATGGTGTCCATCGCCAACCGCGAGGGCTTCATCAAGGTGGTGGGCGAAGTGGGCACGGGCAAGACCATGCTGTGCCGCAAGGTGTTGAACAGTCTGGAAGAGAATCCGGACACGTATGTCACGGCCTATATCGCGAATCCGGTACTCAGCCCCAAGGGCCTGTTCCTGGCCTTCGCCGAGGAGCTGGGCTTGGAAGAGGACATCGACAGCGGGCATCACAGCCTGCTGAAGAAGATCACCAAGAAGCTCATGCAGTACGCCGCCGAAGGCAAGCAGGTCATCCTGTTCATCGACGAAGCGCACGCGATGCCCGAGCGCACGCTGGAAGCGCTGCGCCTGCTGACCAATCTGGAGACCGAGAAGGTCAAGCTGTTCCAGGTGGTGCTGTTCGCCCAGCCCGAACTGGACGAGATGCTGCAGGAGAAATCCCTGCGTCAGCTGCTGCAGCGCATCACCTTCTCCTATCAGCTGGAATCCCTCGACCGTGAGGGCGTGGAGCGCTATGTCAGCCACCGCCTCGCCACGGCGGGCTACAACGGCCCGGCGCTGTTCGGCCGGCGCGCGCTGGATCTGCTGTTTGAAGTCAGTCGCGGCATTCCGCGCGTGATCAACATCCTGTCGCACAAGGCCCTGATGGTGGCTTACGGCAAGGGCGAGCGTGCGGTGGATGTCGAGCATGTGCGCCGTGCCGCTGAGGACACCGAGGGCATTGCCGTGCCCAAGGGCAATTACAAGTCTGCGATGCTGATCGGTCTCGCGGTGCTGGCCGGTCTGGCCCTGCTGGCCTATCTCGTGAGCTATTACACGGGAGGCGCTCTGTGAGTCTGGTCAATGACATGCTGCGCGATCTGGATTCCCGCCAGCGCGATGGCGCGCGCAGTGCCGTGCCGCGCGAGAAGCTGATTCCGGCCGCCGATCAGCGCCGCAAGAGCGAGGCGAAGTCCCGCGTGAGCAAGTGGGTGCTGCCGCTGTTGATCGTTGTGATCGCCGCGGGCGGCGTGCAGTTCTGGCGCATGCAGCAAGTGCAGCAGGGCGCGGCCGTTGTGCCGCAGCCGCTCGCCGAGACGCCTGCCTCCGTCGTGGTGGAGCAGCCTGCACCCGTGGCGGCGCCCGTCGCCGAACCCCAGATCGACCCGGCCCTGCTGGCGGAAATGGAACGCATGAGTCAGCGCATGCAGGAGCTGGAAGAGCGCAACATCGCGCTGCAGCAGCAACTGGTGCAGTCGGCCACGGCCGCTCTGGGCGAAGCCACCCAGGTCGCTGTGTCCCAGGCCGATGCCATCGCCCTGGAACCCGGTGAAGTGGACATGCCAGCGTCCGCCGCTGTGCCCGCCGCAGCGGTGGCTGTGCAGCCAGAGCCGGTACTGAATGACACCGGGCTGGCGGCTCCCGCCGTGGCCGGCGCCGTGATGGAGACCCCGGTGCAGGCAGGCCTCGCACCAGACGCTGTCCCGCAGGACGCCGCGGCAGCGGATGCCTCGTCTCTGGTGCGGATGCCGACGCAGATGAATTTCCGGGAACTGGATCGCCAGCAGGTGCAACAGGCGCTGGTGCTCTGGCAGCAGGGTCAGCAGGGGGGCGCCCTCGCGCTGCTGCGTGATTTCGCCGCCGCCAATCCCGCCGCGCATCAGTCCCGCGAGATGCTCGCCAAGTTGATGCTGCAGCAGGGCGACATGATCGGTGCCATGGAGCAGGCCGACATCGGGCTGGGCATCCAGCAGGATCACTACGGCTACAAGAAAGTGAAGGCCCGCGTGCTGATGGCCGCCGGGGTGCCCGCCGAGGCCGCCGAACTGCTGGCGCTGCGCGCGCCCTCGCTGGCCAGCGATTCCGAATACCACGAACTGCTGGCCGCGAGCCGACTCGCCAGCCAGAAGTACGACGAAGCCCTCGTCAGCTACGAGGCACTCGCCGCCAGTGCACCGCAGGATGCGCGCTGGTGGTATGGCGTGGCCGCCTCCCAGGATGCCCTGGGGCGCAGCTTCGAGGCCGTGCAGTCCTATGAACGTGCGTTGCAGCTGCCGGGCCTGACGCCCGCGCTGCGCCAGAACAGTCAGCAACGGATTGCCAGCATCAGGCAGAACTAGGCGGATCATGTCAGCGTTGAAGCAGAAAATTCGCATCGGTGACCTCCTGGTACAGAACAAGGTGATCACCGAAGACCAGTTGCAGCTGGCGCTGCAGAAGCAGAAGTCCACGGGCACGCGGCTGGGTCGCACCCTGGTCAGCATGGGCTATGTCACCGAAGACAAGTTCCTCGAATTCCTGTCCGAGCAGTTGAAAATCCCGTTCATCGACCTGCGCCGCTTCCGCTTCGACCCGGTGGCGGTCAAGCGGTTGTCGGAAACCTTCGCGCGTCGCTACCGCGCCATCGTGCTGTCCGACCGCAAGGGCGAGCTGCTGGTGGGCATGGCCGACCCGACGGATCTGTACGCCTTCGATGCGCTGGAGCGCATCCTGCAGCAGCCCATCACCCAGGCGGTGGTGCGCGAGAGTGAGCTGCTGAACACGCTGGACATGGTGTATCGGCGCACCGACGAGATCGCCACCTTCGCCGAGGAACTCGAAGAGGAACTGACCGACGGCCAGTTCGACCTCGCCGCGCTGGCGCCGGACCCGACCGACGGCGATGCGCCTGTGGTGAAACTGCTGCAGTCCATCTTCCTCGATGCGATGCAGGTGCGCGCCTCCGATGTGCACATCGAGCCCGACGAGACCGTGCTGCGCATCCGGCAGCGCGTGGACGGCGTGCTGCAGGAGCAGGTGGTGAAGGAGCGCCGCATCACCTCGGCACTGGTGCTGCGCCTGAAACTGATGGCGGGGCTGGACATCTCCGAGAAGCGTCTGCCCCAGGACGGCCGCTTCAGCGTGAAGATCAAGGAGCGCAAGGTCGACGTGCGTCTCTCCACCATGCCCGTGGAATACGGCGAGTCCGTGGTGATGCGTCTGCTCGATCAGTCCGACGGCGTCACCGATCTCGCCAATGTCGGCATGCCTCCCGACATGCTCGAGCGTTTCCGCCGCCTGATTCACATGCCTCATGGCCTGATCCTGGTGACCGGCCCGACGGGCTCGGGCAAGACGACCACGCTCTACGGCGCGCTGCAGGAGTTGAACGACGTCGGCAAGAAGATCATCACGGTGGAAGACCCGGTGGAATACCGGCTGCACCGCATCAACCAGGTGCAGGTGAACCCGAAGATCGACCTGGGCTTCGCGCGCGTGCTGCGCTCCGCCCTGCGTCAGGACCCGGACATCCTGCTGGTGGGCGAGATCCGCGACACCGAAACGGCCGAGATCGCGCTGCGTGCCGCCATGACGGGACACCTGGTGCTTTCCACCCTGCACACCAACGACGCGGTCTCCAGTGCCATGCGTCTGGTGGACATGGGGGCCGAGGGCTTCCTGGCGGCCACGGCCATTCGTGCCGTGCTGGCCCAGCGTCTGGTGCGGCGCCTGTGCGAGTACTGCTGCGTCGATCACGACCCTTCGCCCCGCGACCGTGCCTGGATTGCCCAGGTGACGGGCGTGACGCTGACAGCCGAGCAGCGCCTGCAGCAGGCCAGCGGCTGTCATCGCTGCAACAATACGGGCTATCGCGGCCGCATGGGGGTGTTCGAACTGCTCGTCATCAACGACGAGATGGCCGACGCCCTGCGGCGCTCGGATTCCTCGGCCTTCGTGAAGGCGGCCCGCTCGAGTCGAGGTTATCAGCCACTGGTGCGCAGTGCCGTGCTGGAGGCCATCAAGGGCACCACGAGTCTGGATGAAGTGTTCATCGTCGCCGAGCAGATCGACGAGTCGGGCGACTGGATCTTCGATGAGCATGAACACGAGAACCTGTTCGAGTCGAATCACTCCCGGGAAAGCTGATCCATGGCCACTTTCGAGTACAGAGCGCGCAATGCCTCCGGTGCCCTGGTGACAGGGGCCCTGGAAGCCGAGTCTGCCGACGATGTGGCCGGCACGCTGTTCGGCCAGAACATCACACCGATCGAGATTCGTCGCAGTGGTCGCCGCGCGCCGGGCAGCGGCAAGCCGGAGGCGAAAGCCGACGCGCGGCCTGCGCCAGGCAAGGCGGCACCGGCGGCACGCAAGGGCGGCTCCCAGCTCAGCGCCGCCGCCAGGATCAACAGCTTTCTGGCGGGCAAGAAGATCAGCATCGACGAGCTGATCATCTTCGCGCGGCAGATGCAGAGTCTGTCCCGCGCCGGTCTGCCGCTGGATCGTGCGCTGAACGGCCTGCAGGCGTCCATGAAGAACCTGGCGTTCAAGAGTGTGCTGCAGCATGTGCTGCAGGGGCTCGAGGGCGGCCTCGATCTGGCCACTTCTCTCGGTCGTCATCCGAAGATCTTCAGTCCGCTGTTCCTGTCGCTGGTGAGCGTTGGCGAGAACACCGGGCGGCTCGATCTGGCGTTCCAGCAGATCGGCAAATACCTGGAGCTGGAGAAGAACACACGCAAGCAGGTGAAGAGTGCGACCCGCTACCCCATGTTCGTGGTCATTACCATCGCCGTGGCCATGGTGGTGATCACCATGTTCGTGATTCCGGCATTTTCCGACACCTTCGCGCGTCTGCAGGCGGATCTGCCGCTGGAGACGCGCATCCTCATTGGCGTGTCGGATTTCTTCATCGCCTGGTGGCCACACATGCTCGGTTCCCTGCTGGCGCTGGTGCTGGCCGTGCGCACGTGGATCAAGACCGCGCGCGGGCGCCTGATCTGGGATCGTCGCAAGCTGCAACTGCCCCTGGCGGGGTCGGTGTTGGAGCAGATCGCGCTGGCGCGCTTCACGCGCTCCTTCGCCATGATCCTGAAAGCCGGCGTACCCATCGTGCATGGCATGTCCGTGGTGGCCGGCGCCGTGGGCAATGCCTGGTTCAGCCGCCGCATCCTGAAGATGCAGGACGGGGTGAGCCGGGGCGAATCGCTCTACCGCACGGCCGTCAACAGCGGCATGTTCACGCCGCTCATCCTGCAGATGATTTCGGTGGGCGAGGAAAGCGGCACGATCGACGAACTGATGTCTGAAGTGGCGGACTTCTACGACCAGGAAGTGGAATACAACATCAAGCGCATCAGCGAGGCCATCGAGCCGATCCTGATCGTGGTGATTGCCGCGATGGTGCTGGTGCTGGCGCTCGGCGTGTTCCTGCCGATCTGGGATCTCAGTGCGGCAGCGAATCGGTGAACAGATGATGAGGCAGCGCAGCGCTCAGACACGACACAGGCCGGGCCGGCAAGGCGGCTTCAGCATGTTCGAGCTGATCGCCTACATCCTCATCGTGTCCATCACCTTCTCGTTCGCCTTCAATCGCTTCGAGGATTTTCCGGGCGAGGCCGAGCGGGCGAATTTCACCTCGGTGATGATGCAGCTGAAAGCCGGCGTCACACTGCAGATGATGAACGGCATTGCCACGGGCAAGTGGCATGAGCTGGCCCGTCTGGAGGGCAGCAATCCGATGGATCTGATGCTCGAGACGCCCGCCAACTATGTGGGAGAACTGGGCTCCATCGATGTGACGCAGTTGCCGCGCCGCATCTGGTACTTCGATGCCACGGCGGGCGAACTGGTGTATCTGGCCAACAACGCGGAGAACCTCTACGCGATGGTCGATGGCGCAGCGCAGCCCACGGATCATGTGCGCATGCGCATCAACATGAAATACAACGATGAGGCACGCACCGACTGGTCCGGTCTGACCCTGGACCCGGTGGTGCCCTTCGTGTGGGAGGCAGTGGAACTGCAGATTCCCTCGACAGCAGTGCAGTAAAGGAGTTGTACAAAGGGTGGCGTGGATAAAAAAGGGACAAAAAGGTCGAAAACTGGCCAGGTCCGCGTTGGATGGGTGGTTAAGGAATGTACTGGGGTGATAGCATGACCTCAATGCTGACAATGTAGGTGTAATGATTCGTTCAAGTAATTAATTTCATGCTCTTAATTGAAGTGTGATGCGCATCACGATTGATGTGCTGACACGGCGGTTGGAGCGATCACGAGGAGTAGGAAACATGCAAGCAATGTCTCAAATGCGTGCGCTGAACCAGGCGCGCAACCAGAAGGGTTTCACCATCATCGAACTGGTGGTCGTCATTCTGCTGCTGGGTATCCTGGCCGCCACCGCGCTGCCGCGTTTCATCGATGTGACCGATCAGGCTCACGATGCCGTGTTCGAATCCACTGTCGGCGGCTTCACCACCGGCGTGTCCATGTACCGTGCGCAGTACTTCGCGAATGGTCAGCCGACCAGCGTGACGCTGGATGGTCAGGCGGTTGCCATGAACGCCAATGGTTATCCGCAAGTGCTGGGTGAGAACGACGCCAGCTTCGTGGATGCCGCAACCTCTGCCGCTGTCTGCCGCGACGTGTTCAACGCTGTGCTGCAGTCCGGCCGTCCGACCATCGCCCTGCAGACATCACCGGCGGAATTCGACCTGGCATCCCTGGATGACATCGTGACTGGTGACTTCACCTTCACCAACGACGTGACTGCGGACTTCCGCGTGTTCTTCTTCGAGGGTGTGGAGTACGTGCTCGACAACGACCTGGTGACTCCGGGCAACCAGACCACCAATGCCGAAGACCCGACCTGCTACTACGTCTACACGTCGCAGTACCAGGATCACACTGCAGCCACCACTGGCGGCCGCACTGGCGTCCCGGTGTTCACCTACAACCCGAACACTGGCGCGATCAACCGATTCAATTCTTCAGCCCCGACCACTCTGCTGTAATGCTCGCGAGCTGTTGCTGACAGCTCACGAGTCTCAGGACTGGGCATGAACCACCACAAGGGTCGAGGCGGGCAACCGCTTCGACCTTTGTCATTCCGGGCGACAGGCGGCATTCCTTCATGAAGACACGACAGTCAGGCTTTTCGCTGGTCGAGCTGGTCATCGTCGTCACGCTCATCGGCATCGTGTCGGTGGTCGCCATGAGCCGCATGCTCGGCCCCAACACCTTCAATGCGCCGGTGGCCCGCGATGCCATCATCGCCATGGCGCGCGCCGCGCAGCAGAATGCCATCGGTCATGCCGACGTCGTGCTGACGTTGGAAGTCGTCAGCGGTGAGCTGGAACTGCGTGTGGAGGCCGACACCACCTTGCTGGAATCCGCGCGTGTGACGCTGGACGATGTGACGATTCGCGCCGATGTCAACGAGACCGACAGCTGCGCCGTCACGCCGGGCGCGACGCTGATCGCCCCCGGTTCGGCCATGGTCGTGGAATACGATGCCCTCGGCAGTCTGCTGCAGGGCGGTCCGGTGAACGGGGTCGGGTATCCCTTCCAGCCCGATGGCGGCATGCGCCTGTGCATCAACGGCGCGCCGCAGAATTCTGTGTGCATTTCGCCGGCAGGCTACGCCTATGCGGGGGACTGCGATGCGTGAACGCGGCTTCACCCTGGTCGAGATGGTGATCACCATCGTCACCCTGGCCGTGGCCCTGCTGGCCATCACGGCTTCGCTCTCCGGCGGCATCGGCCGCAGCGGCGATACCCTGGTCGAGACGCGCGCGGTCGCGCTGGCGCAGAGTTATCTCGACGAAATCTTCGGCAAGCGTTTCGACGAGAATTCCAATCCCCGGGGCATTCCCCCGTGCCGCGACACCTGCACCGACGCCGGCAGTTTCGGCCCCGATGCTGCGGAGACCGAACGCTACCACTACGACGATGTGGACGATTACGACGGTCTGGACGAAGGGGCCGGAACGCCAACACCGCTGCAGGATTCGGAAGGACAGGATCGCACCGGCTACGCCAATTTCCGCGTGCAGGTGGCGGTGCGTTACCTCGAACCCTGCACCGGTGAGGACGAAGCTTTCCTGGGCGCCAGCGTGGATGTCTGCGCGCCCGACACTCCCGAGGAGATCGAGGCGCTGGAGTATGCGCAGCGCACCGGCAAGCTGGTGACGGTGACCGTCATCCACGAAACCAACGCGGACGGCTGGGACTTCAGCGTGTACAAGGCGAACTTCTGATGCTGCAAGGTGCCGGGACTCACAGCAAGGGTTTCACCCTGGTCGAGATGGTCGTCACGATCATCATCGCCGCCATCATCTCGGTGGGCGTGGTCACCTACATCGGCGATTCGGTGGAAGGCTTCGCCGCCAGCAGCAATCGCAGTCGGCTGGCCAGCTCCGGACGCACGGTGATCGATCGCATCGCGCTGGAGCTGCACAATGCGGTGCCCAACAGCGTGCGGCTCACAAGCCCGCAGCCCAATGGCGATCAGTGCCTGGAGCTGATGCCCTTCGTGGGGGCAACCACCTATTTCAATCCCCCTTTCACCGGCACGGGTGGCACGCAATTCGAGGTGGTCGACTTCAACCCGGCGCCCGACCTCGCGCAGCTGGACACGCTTTATGCCGTGATCTACCCCATCAGCACGGCCGCGCTGTATGACAGTGCCAGCAGCCCGGGCCCCCTGGCGCGGGTCGAGACGGTCCGCAGCACTTATGATCCACTGCTCACGCCCGATGCCTGTGCCGCCGAACCCTTCAGCGGGGTGAGTCTGGATGAAGGCAAGTCCACGCTGTGCCTGGCCGATGGCGACGATGTCGATACCGCGCCGGATGCCCATCGCTTCTCCCTGCGCTCGCCCGTGGATCGCGTCTATCTGGCCACGTCCCCGGTGAGTTTCTGCGTGGTCGGTCCACGGATCTACCGTTATGAGAACTACGGCCTGCGCGACACGCAGTGCACGCCCTCGACGCCGTCGTGTCTGCCGCAGACCGCCGCCACCGGCCGGCATCTCATCACCAATCGTCTCGACAATGCCGGGCTCACGGCCTTCACGCTGCTGCCGCAGAGTCTGCGCCGCAATGCGATGATCAATTTCGACTTGAATTTCACCGACCAGGGCGATGTGGTGGAGCTGAAACACGAGATCCAGATGAGGAACGTGCCATGAGGCCCTTGTTGCGCCAGCGTGGACTCGGCCTGCCTGCCGCCCTGTTCGTCATCACCCTGCTGGCCGTGCTGGCGGTGGCGATCAATGCCATCGTGGCGCGCAACGATGCCGCCTTTGAGGAAGAGGTGCTGTTGACGCAGGCCTTCTACGCCGCGGAATCGGGCGCCGGCTTCGGGCTGAACAGATTGTTTCCGCCGGCGGAATTTCCGCTCTACCCCGGTGGCGCGGGCCTTCTGCCCGGCGCCTGCGCGGTGGCCGATGTGAGTTACGACCTGGTGGCCGACGGCCTGAACGGCTGCAGCGTGGAAGTGAGCTGCAGCGTGGATGCGACCGTGGATGACGTGGACTATTACACGATCACCAGCGCGGGCACCTGTGCCGATGTGACGCGCACCGTGCAGGTGCGCACCAGCTTCGAACACTGACTCAGACGGCGCCCACGATCACGAAGATCAGGTAGACGGCAGCCAGCGTGAGGACGGTGGCCAGGCCGTAGGTGATGACATTGCTGACTCCCACCTGGGAGCGGTAGGCGTCGAAGGGCAGGTCCTTGTCGTTGGCGCGGTGGCTGATGTCGCGCTGCAGACGCAGCTTGTAATTGTCGAACTTCTCGACCAGCTGCCAGCCCGCGCGGGCTTCCTCGGCCATGACGGCCTCGATGTTCTGGCGCTTGGCAAACAGGGGCGTTGTGGATTGCACCACTTTGTATTCGAGTTCCATCACGGGCTCCGCGTCGGGTGTGAGAATGGCTCGTATTCTGTGTGTTCAACCGGGCTTTTGCAATCAAGGCGCCGGCCCGTGGTGGTTCAATTGGGGCCATTTGTCTGATCATTTTTCGATCTGAAGCGGCTTTCGCCGGCGGATTTGGATAAAATTGCCAAGTAGTTAAATTTGAACGAAATTTCGAGAATTTCACGCATGCCCTCTGCGCTCGCAGCCCCCAACAGCCGACCCCGGACCTCCCGCGTCTGGCGTAGTGCCGTGCGCCGGGCTGTCGTCCTGGGTGCGTGGTTCTTCGGCGGCGTGGCCTTTGCGCAGATTCCCGGCCCGGTGTCCCTGACCGGTTCCGGGGGCACCGAAACAGCCTACACGCCGGACGGCGTGGCGGGCGGCGGCACGGTGTCCACCTTCGGCGCCTATACCCTCAATATCTTCACCACTTCCGGCGTGTTTGTACCGCCACCCGGCCTGACGCAAGTCGATGTGCTGGTGGTCGGCGGTGGTGGTGGCGGCGGCGGCGACCGGGAAGGTGGCGGCGGCGGTGGTGCGGGTGATGTGGTCTGGCAGACCAATGTCAGCATCGCCGGGAATGTCACCGTGACCGTTGGTGACGGCGGGGCAGGGGGCACCGGCACGGGCAGCGGCAGCACGGGCGGCACCTCGAGCTTTGCCGCGGTCAGCACCGTCACGGCGATAGGCGGCGGTGGCGGCGGCCGCGGCGAGACCTCTGCAAACGGGGTGGCGGGGGCGTCCGGCGGTGGCGGCGGCGGTACCGACAGCAACGGCACCACGCGCACCGGCGGGGGAAGCACCGGCCTCAATGGCAGTGCGGGCGGCAGTGGCGTCAGCACCACCGCCGACGACAACAACGTGCGCGGCGGCGGCGGTGGCGGCGCGGGCGGTGCCGGCAATTCCGGCGTCGCAGGCAACGGGGGCTCTGGCGGTGCCGGTGGTGCCGGCGAGGACATGAGCGCGAACGTTGGCACGGGAGTGGGGAGCAGCGGCTGGTTCGGCGGCGGCGGTGGCGGCGGCAAGATGCAGAACGGCACCGGGGGCGCGGGAGGCCAGGGAGGCGGTGGCGCGGGCGGCGTGGCCGGAGCTCCGGTGGCCGGTACAGCCAATACGGGCGGCGGTGGTGGCGGACGCGGGGGTACCACGGACGCGCAGACCGGCGCGGCAGGTGGCTCGGGCATCGTCATCGTGCGCTATGTCGCCACTCCGGCCAGCAGCAGCTACCGCCTGCACAGCTTCACGGGGAACGACAACTTCGTGCCGCCGACGGGCAGCAGTACCGTGGATGCGGCGCTTGTGGGCGGTGG
>CAYQBR010000015.1:0-15393 GCA_964415735.1 uncultured Klebsiella sp.
GACGCTCGGACGTGGTGGTGAGCAGCATCTCCTGGATGATCTCGGGCAGAGTGGTGGCGGTGGACTCGACTGCGCCGGTCAGCGGGTAGCAGCCCAGGGTGCGGAAACGCACCATCTTGTTTTCCACCTTGCGCCCTTCCAGTGGCATGCGTTCGTCATCCACCATGATGTCCACGCCATCCATGCGCACGACAGGGCGTTCCTTGGCGAAATAGAGCGGCACGATGTCGATGTTGTTCAGATAGATGTACTGCCAGATGTCGAGCTCGGTCCAGTTGGACAGCGGAAACACGCGGATGCTTTCGCCCTTGTTGACCTTGCAGTTGTAGATGTTCCACAGCTCGGGGCGCTGATTCTTCGGGTCCCAGCCGTGGTTCTTGTCGCGGAACGAGAACACCCTTTCCTTGGCGCGGGATTTCTCTTCGTCCCGTCGCGCACCGCCGAAGGCGGCATCGAAACGGTACTTGCTCAGGGCCTGACGCAGCGCCTGGGTCTTCATGACATCGGTGTGCTTCTCGCTGCCATGGGTGAATGGCCCGATGCCGGCGTCAACCCCTTCCTGGTTGATGTGGACGATCAGATCGAGACCAAGCTCTTTCACATGACGATCACGGAATTCGATCATCTCGCGGAACTTCCAGGTGGTGTCCACGTGCAGGAGCGGGAAGGGGGGCTTGCCCGGGTAGAACGCCTTCATGGCAAGGTGCAGCATCACGGCAGAGTCCTTGCCGATGGAGTACAGCATCACCGGATTGTCGAACTCAGCCGCGACTTCACGAATGATGTGAATGCTTTCGGCTTCCAGTTGCTTGAGGTGCGTCAGATTGTAGTCAGTCATCGCGATTCACTTTGTCGTGGGAGTCTTGCCGAGGTCTCCAGAGGAACCTTCGGACTCCGGGTTCAGGGGTCAACAGGGCAAAGGGTGTGGCAGCGCTGTCAGAGGTAGTCCTTGTCGGACTCGCGGAGTTTTTCCAGCCCGAATCCTTCAGACAAGGCGCCGCTCTGGCCGGGGGACAGCTTGGGGGCATAGTCGCGCGGAGCATGCACGGGCGCGTCGTCATCGACCGGAGCGCCTCCCAGCAGGCCATCGGTCGTGGCGGGCAGCATGCGTCGAGCCACCTCGCCGGAGCACAGATCCTGTGCGCCACTGGCCAGATGCTGGTAAACATCACGGTAGCTGTCCGTCATCTGCTGTACCAGGTCGGCAGTCGTGCTGAAATGCTCACTGACTTCATCGCGGTAGCGGGAATGACTGCGCTGCAGATCCTGCAGTTGGGTTTCCAGTTCGGCAATGCGGGTTGGACTGGCACTGACGCGTCCTGCCAGGAAGTAGCCGGTGGCAGCACCGACAACCAGACAAATGAAGCCGATAACCCATACCATCACTGTGCAATGCCTCTCTGTTGCGCCTGGGTGCCGGGTGCGGCACCGAAATTCAGAAGTGGCGCAAGTATAGCCTGAGGTCTCCGATGGTGTCAGGAGATTCCTTGCCCGGCACCTCAGGGGCAGCGTTCGCTGACTGGTCGGCGCCGGCCGGCGTGCCGTAGAATGCGCAGCCTTTGACCCCCGGAATTGCAGCCAGCATGTCGAATTCTCTTTCCGACCCTTTGTCCCCGACGGCGCGCTACGCCATGGATGTGGCGAATGGCGTGCTTGTCGAGGATGCCGCGCAAGCGGCCGCTCTGGTTCACTTCCAGCGGCTGCATGATGAATTGGTGGCACGCGAGAATCAGCAGGCATCCGCCTTTGACTGGTTGAAGCTCCCTTTTCTCAAGCGCCGCACCGAGTCGATCAAGGGGCTCTATGTTCACGGCGGCGTGGGGCGCGGCAAGACCTACATGATGGATGTGTTCTTCGAGAGTCTTCCCGTGCAGCGCAAGATGAGGACGCACTTCCACCGTTTCATGCAGCGTGTGCACGCGGAACTGCGTGATCTCAAGCAACAGAAGAACCCGCTGGAGGTCGTGGCCGGCATCATCGCGCGGGAAGCCCGTGTGCTGTGTTTCGACGAGTTCTTCGTGTCTGACATCGGCGATGCCATGATCCTCGGCGGTCTGCTGAGCCATTTGATGGACGAGGGGGTGGTGCTGGTGGCGACCTCGAACATCGAGCCCGATCTGCTGTATCAGAACGGCTTGCAGCGCGAACGTTTTCTGCCGGCGATTGCCCTGCTCAAGGCTCGTACCGAGATCGTCCGCCTGGATGCGGGCATCGACTATCGCCTGCGACGGCTGCAGCAGGCGAGTGTCTACCACTGCCCTCTGGGCGCGCCGACAGAGGCGGCAATGTCACAGTGCTTCCGGCGCATGGTGACGGAGCACTCCCACATTGCAGACGGGGGGGCCGTGGAGATACTGGGGCGACAGATCCCGGTGCTGGCTGCGGCGGAGGATGTCATCTGGTTCGACTTCGAGGATCTGTGTGGCGGTCCGCGCAGTGCCTACGATTACATCGAGCTGGCCAGGATCTATCACACCCTGCTGCTCAGCAATGTCCCGCGCCTGGATGACAGCAGCGACGACAAGGCCAGGCGCTTCATCAATCTTGTCGATGAGCTCTATGATCGCCATGTGAAGCTGATCCTGTCGGCTGCGGTCGAATTGCCTGCCCTGTACCAGGGCCGGGGGCTGGCTTTCGTGTTCGAGCGCACTCGCAGCAGGCTGCTGGAAATGCAGTCCGAGGACTATCTTGGGCGCGAACACCGTCCTTGAGCGCGGGCCCCGCGTACGGCTGCCGGCGGCCCGTTTCGCGGCGATTTAGTGCTTGAACTAATCAAGTTGCTTCGGTAGTATTCGCGCTCCTTGAAGACAACGCCCTTTTGGTGAAAGTAAATGAAGACCTTTATTGCGAAACCGCAGAATGTTGAACACAACTGGCTGCTTGTGGACGCCGAAGGCCAGACGCTTGGCCGCATTGCCGCCGAGATCGCCAGTCGTCTGCGCGGAAAGCACAAGCCGGAGTACACGCCTCACGTGGACACCGGTGACTACGTTGTCGTGATCAACGCCGAGAAGGTCGCCGTGACTGGCAAGAAGGAAACGGACAAGATCTACCACGCTCACTCTGCCTTCCCGGGCGGGATGAAGTCGATTGCTTTCGGTAAGCTTATCGACAGAGCGCCCGAGCGTGTTCTCAAGCTGGCCGTGAAAGGCATGCTGCCCCGCACTCCGCTGGGCCGCGCGATGTTCAAGAAACTCAAGGTGTATGCCGGCAACGAGCATCCGCACACTGCACAACAGCCCCAGGCGCTGACACTGTAACGAGGTTTAACCATCACTATGTCCACGACTCAATATTACGGTACAGGTCGACGCAAGACTGCGACCGCTCGAGTGTTCCTGACACGCGGTACAGGAAACATCACCATCAACAAGCGTACGCTGGACAACTTCTTCGGCCGCGAAGTGGCGCGCATGATCGTGCAGCAGCCGCTTGAGCTGGTTGAACTGAAAGACAAGTTCGACGTCATGGTGAGCGTGAAGGGCGGTGGCAGCTTCGGTCAGGCCGGTGCCATTCGTCACGGCATCACCCGTGCCCTGATGGAATACGACGGCGAGCTGCGCCCCGTTCTGCGCAAGGCAGGCTTCGTTACGCGTGACGCCCGCGCCGTGGAGCGCAAGAAGGTCGGTCTGCGCAAAGCGCGCAAGAGACCGCAGTTCTCCAAGCGTTGATCCTTCTGCTGCGCTGCTCTCGGGCAGTGCAACGTGGATTTCAAAGCTGGTTTTGCAAACAAAGCGCCTGTGCCTCGCGGTCCAGGCGCTTTTTGTTTTTCAAAAATAAAATTTCTGATTCAAATCAAAAAGTTGCCACTGTTTTGAGGAGTTCCGGACTTGAATAAGATTGGCGAATTCACTACCATCCGCCGCATTTGTTTGACCGGTGCATGCAGGCGCGCTTCCAGGTTCGCCATTCTGCTCTTTTTTCCAGGTTCAACTCTGGTTTCCCCTTGAATTCAGGGGCTCGTAAATTACCAATGCTCAGGAGATAACACGGTGAGTGAAGACGGTACTGATTCTGGCCGCAGGCGTTTCTTGTTGGGGTCTACTTCGGTAGTCGGTGTGGCAGGTGTGGTTGCTGCTGCAGTGCCCTTTGTCGGCTCGTGGAGCCCCAGCGCCAAGGCGCGGGCTGCCGGTGCTGCTGTCCGGGTGGACATCAGCACAATCGAAGAGGGCGGCATTCTCGGTCCGATCCCCGCATGGCGCGGTCGTCCGATATTCGTCGTTCGTCGTTCAGCCGAGGCTCTGGCAGCACTCCCTACGCTGGACAACTCCATGCAGGACCCGCAATCCCTGCAGCCTGAGCAGCCCGAATACGCCACCAACCCGCATCGTTCGCGCGAACCCGAAATCCTTGTTCTTGTAGGCCTCTGTCCGCACCTGTTCTGCTCTCCGACACCGCGTCTCGAACTGCGTGCAGAGCCGTTTGATGAGCAGTGGAAGGGTGGTTTCTTCTGTCCGTGTCACGGCTCGCGTTTCGATCTGGCCGGCAGGGTGTATCAGGGCTCGCCGGCGTCACGCAACATGCAGGTGCCTCCGCATTATTACGAGTCCGAGAGTGTACTGGTAATTGGTGAAGACGGGGTGAATGCATAATGAGCACATCGAACAAAAGTGGCTGGATAGTGTCTTCCCTCGCGGGTCTTCGCGACTGGACCAATGATCGTCTGCCAATCGTGGCCGCCTGGGAGCGGCACATGAGCAAGTACTACGCGCCCAAGAACTTCAACTTCTGGTACTTCTTCGGCGTGCTGTCACTGGTCGTCCTGGTCATGCAGCTGCTGACCGGCATCTGGCTGACAATGAACTACACCAACAGCGCTGAAGCCGCCTTCGCGTCCGTTGAGTACATCATGCGCGACGTCGAGTGGGGCTGGCTGCTGCGCTACCTGCACTCCACCGGCGCGTCCGCCTTCTTCATCGTCGTCTATCTGCACATGTTCCGCGGTCTGATGTACGGTTCCTACAAGAAGCCGCGTGAACTGGTGTGGGTGTTCGGCATGGCCATCTACCTGGTTCTGGTGATCGAAGGCTTCATGGGCTATGTACTGCCCTGGGGTCAGATGTCCTACTGGGGTGCCAACGTGATCGTGTCGCTGGTGGGTGCGATTCCCGTCATCGGTGAGGACCTGCTGGTCTGGGTGCGCGGTGACTACCTGATTTCCGGTGCCACCTTGAACCGATTCTTCGCTCTGCACGTGGTTGCACTGCCCATCGTGCTGCTGGCTCTGGTTGTTCTGCACCTGCTGGCCCTGCACGAAGTCGGTTCCAACAACCCGGACGGCATCGAGATCAAGAAGAACAAGGGTCCGGATGGAATCCCGCTGGACGGCGTTCCCTTCCATCCCTACTACACCGTGCACGACCTCGTGGGCATCACTGTCTTCCTGTTCGTGTTCTGCTTCGTTGTCTTCTTCGTTCCGGAGATGGGCGGCTACTTCCTCGAGCACGCCAACTTCCAGGAAGCTGATCCGCTGAAGACTCCGGAACACGTACCGCCGGTTTGGTACTACACACCGTTCTACTCCATGCTGCGTGCCGTGACCGTTCCGCTGTTCGGCATCGATGCGAAGTTCTGGGGTCTGATCGTGATGTTCGGAGCGATTGCGATTCTGTTCGTGGTGCCTTGGCTCGACCGCAGCCCCGTCAAGTCCATCCGTTACAAGGGCTGGGGCAGCCGCATCGCGCTGCTGGCATTCACCGTGTCCTTCATCATCCTCGGTGTGCTCGGCACCATGTCCGTCAGTCCGGCGCGCACGATGCTGGCGCAGGTCATGACCGTGGTCTACTTCGGTTTCTTTGTCCTGATGCCCTGGTACACCTCGAAGGAGCAGACCTTCCCCGAGCCCAGCCGTGTGACCGGTCGCTGGATCACTTGGAAGCAGTTGATCATCAGTATCGGCCTGCTGGCCGCGCTGGTGGTGCTGCCCCTGAAGGCTGTCGGTGCTGAGTCCAATGTTCCCCTTGATCACGTGGAAGTCGATGTACGTGATCAGGATTCCCTGCAGAACGGCTTCAAGTACTACATGAACTACTGCGTGGCCTGTCACTCCCTGCAGTACGCTCGTTACGAGCGCACTGCCATGGATCTGGGCATTCCGACAGACGTGATCCTCGATAACGTGATCTTCAACGATCACCAGATCGGCGATCTCATGGAAAACGCGATGTCCACCGACAACGCCAAGAACTGGTTCGGTGCGCCGCCCCCCGATCTCACGCTGATCGGTCGTGTGCGCAGCCCTGAGTGGCTCTACACCTATCTGCGCACGTTCTACGCTGATCCCTCCCGTCCGTGGGGTGTGAACAACGTGGTGTTCCCGAACGTGGGCATGCCCAATGTCCTGCACGAACTGCAGGGCGATGTGGTCTGTGCCGGTGGTGATGTGGCGCACTGCGAGCCCGAGCACGTGGACGGTACTGGCAGCATGACGCCCGAGGAGTTCGACCGCACCGTGGCCGACATCGTGAATTTCCTGTACTACATCGGCGAGCCGATGCGTGCACAACGCGAGTACATGGGCTTCTTCGTTCTTGGGTTCCTGGCGATTCTGTTCGTGTTCGTGACACTGCTGAACCGCGAATACTGGAAGAAGATTCACTGATCCGGAATTCGATTCCAGGACGATCCAAGAGCAGAGGTCTTAGATGGGTGTAGTTGCAAAGCGTTCTTCAATGACGTTCTACTCGGACGGTGCCAGTCAGTACAGTCACCGTGTGCGGATCGTGCTGGCCGAAAAAGGGGTCACCGTCGAGACCATCGACGTGGACCCCGACAAGAAGCCGGAAGACCTCTCGTCATTGAACCCGTACAACACCCTGCCGACGCTCGTGGATCGCGATCTGGTGCTGTATGAAGCCAATATCATGATGGAGTACCTGGACGAGCGGTTTCCGCACCCGCCGCTCTTCCCGGTCTATCCAGTGGCAAGGGCGCAAAGCCGTCTCTGGATGTACCGCATCCAGCGCGACTGGTGCTCTCTCGTCGATTTCATCATGGCAGGCAAGGGCTCTGCGGCGGAACTGGACAAGGCACGCAAGGAATTGCGTGAGAGTCTGGTTTCGATTGCGCCGATCTTTGCTGAAAAGCCCTATTTCATGAGCGATGAATTCACCATCGTCGATTGCTGTGTCACGCCCATTCTGTGGCGACTCCCGGCCATGGGCATCGAACTTGCCGAGACCAAGGCTCTGCAGCCTCTGCTGGAGTACCGTGCTCGCTTGTTCACCCGTGACTCTGTGCGCGCAAGCCTCTCGGAACAGGAAAGGGAAATGCTTTGAGTGAGCGAGGGCACGTCCATGCTGAATGATGCCCCGACTGTTCATTGCCCCTCACGGTGCAAGGTATGACCATGACCTCCAGCCGTCCCTATATCATCCGGGCCCTCTACGAGTGGATTCTGGAAAATTCCTGTACTCCTTACATCCTGGTCAATGCCTACGGGCAAGGTGTCCAGGTGCCTCAGGAACACGTCAAGGACGGTCAGATCATCCTCAATATCGCGCCTGCAGCCGTGCAGGGGCTGTTGATCAGGGATGACGCTCTGGAATTCAACGGACGTTTTGCGGGCATTCCGACCCCTGTGTACGTGCCTATCGGCGCGGTGATGGGGATCTATGCACGAGAGAACGGGCAGGGGATGGTGTTCGATCCGGAGAAGCCGCAGCCGCCGTCGCCGCGTCCGCCCACTGCCGTGGTGGATGCAGGGGCAGGGAAGCCTGCCAAGAGCAAGCCTGCCAAACCTTCCCTGCGAGTCGTCAAGTAGGCTGCCGCGTACAGCAACCACTCCCGACTTCCCGGGTCAGATGTACTCGAAGACCTTCACGACGCGTGACACGCCTGCCACGTTGCGCGCCAGCAGGGCGGCGCGGTCGCCTTCAGCCTGCGACACCATTCCCATCAGATAGACGACGCTGTTCTCGGTGACCACGCGGATGCGCCCGGACGGAACGTCACTGTTGGCGGCCATCTGGGTGCGTACCTTGGTGCTGATCCAGCTGTCGTTGGTGCGCGCGAGCATCGTGGTCTGACCGGCCACTTCCAGCTCATTGTGAACACGGCGTACCTGGGTGCTGGCGTCGGCGGCAATCTGGCCTGCGCGGATCTTCAAGGCATCCGACTGCACCTGTCCCACCAGCAGGACGACCCCGTTGTGGCTTATCACGTTGAAGTGGGCGTCGCGGAAGGCCGGCTCCATGGACTTCATGTTGACTTCCACCTTGGTCTCGATGGATTCGTCTTCGACGATGGTGCCTGCGGTGCGCACCCCGGGCTCTTCCTGCAGACCGTTCTCGTCGGTGGTTGCCACCAGGATCGAGGTGCATCCCGCATTGAGTACCAGGCAGGCTGCCAACAACAGTTTCTGTATATTCACGATTCATCCTCTCCAAAAATTTGAATGTCTATCAGGTCACACAGACTGTGAAGGACCAGCAAATGCACTTCCTGTATTCGCGCGACTGATTGGGCGGGTACGCGAATCTCGATGTCCTGCTCCGCCAACAGGTCAGCCACATCGCCGCCGTCGCGCCCTGTGAGGGCAACGGTGCGAAGCCCTCTGCTGCGTGCCAGCTTGATGGCCTCGGCCACACTGCGCGAATTGCCGGTGGCGGAAATGGCCAGCAGCACGTCGTTCTCCTGGCCCAGCACGCGCAATTGCTGGGCGAACACTTCCCTGTAGGTCAGGTCGTTCGCGATGGAAGTCAGCGTCTGCGTGTCGGCATTCAGTGCCAGTGCCGGCAGACCCGGGCGTTCGCGCTCGAAGCGGTTGAGCAGGGTGGAAGCGAAATACTGCGCGAGTCCTCCCGAGCCCGCAGTGCCACAGCAAAGCACCTTGCCGCCCGCGAGAAGAGCGCGGGCAATGAGTTCACTCGCATCCGCCACCACCGGCGCCAATGTGGCCGCCGCTCCTTGCTTGGTCGCGATACTGTGATTGAAATGCTGTGAAACCCGTGTCTGCAGATCCATGTAGTGCAGTTGCCGCTCTTGAGTATCGACCGGCATTCTACTTCAAATTCATCCGCTGTCCACGCATGGCTGCTCGTGCCATGTCCCGGTCAGCGCCGCTCACCGAGGGTGAAAGCCGCGGGGATCCAGTCAAACGTCAGCGCACCTGAGAGCGGATCACGGGTGATGCCGAGCACGTCGAAACGACAGGGCAACTGATCACGCAGGCCGGAGCGCTGCAGAAAGACCTGTGCCGCTCGTTGCAGCTTGCGTTGCTTGCGCCAGTCGACCGTGGCGCAGGCGTCGCCATGGCTGTTGCTGCGCCGAAAGCGCACTTCGACGAACACCAGCGTGTCCCGCTCGCGCATGATCAGATCGATCTCGCCCAGCTTGCATTGGAAATTGCGGTGCACGAGGGACATTCCCTGGTGCGAGAGATAGCGCGCGGCATGCACTTCAAGCTGCATGCCGAAGGCACGCTTGCCGACTTCGCCGGGGTTGGACATGGTCGAACACTCTGGTGGGGATCTACCAGGAGTATAGGCGGGAATCACTCGTTCAGCAGGCTGGCGGCACCATTGATGACCACGGCGTTGCGCAGTTCCCTGCGCACACTGCCATCGGACTGCATGCTGAGCGTGCCGGTGGCGCCTTCGAGTCGTGTGTAGGGGTAGGCGTGCATCTGCTGCATGCGCAGATGCAGTCGATAGGCGTCGACTCCCATGGCACGCAGGCGCTGCACGGGGCCTGACGCGCTGGTCCAGGTGCTGTCCGCTGCGCTCTTCAGAGGGTCGGACTGTTCGAGAATCCAAGGGGCGTCGTTGAAGATGATGCCGTTCAGATCCTGATTCGCCGCCGCATTGCTGCCCCCGTCGTAGATCGACGGCATGGCGTAGACAGGCACGTCACCCGCGTAATTGATGGACAGCGTGGGCATGATCTGCCGCCCTTCGGCCGGATTCGCCAGCAGGAAAACGAAGTCCACATCCTGGCGCCTGCGCGGCACGAATTCGATGTTGGTGCGCGGAATCAGGCTGCGAATCTGCTCCGCCCTGGCCTCGCTGGCATCGATGCTGAAAATCCGCTTCACCACCGGGGAGTAGTCCCGTGCCTCAGTGAAGTTGTCGATGGACACGACGCGTCCGCCCAGCGAGTTCCAGTAGGAAACGAACGTGTCCTGGATCCGCAGATAGTCTTCACCCGCCGGTGTCAGCACCGCTGCATTGCGGTGGCCGGCCGCCCAGGCAGTCTGCGCCGCCTGCTGGATCTCGTCCTCCGGTGCCAGGCCGAACTGATAGAGATCCTGCAGATAGGGCGTGCCCGGGTCGCCATAGTTCAGGGCGAGCGTGGTGACGGGCATGGGCCTGCCGGAGCGCTGCATGCGCCTGACAGCGTCCTTGAGCACCGGGCCGATGATGAGCTTGATGCCGTCGTCCACGGCCTGATCGTAGAGCACCAGCACGTCTGTTCTGAAACTGGTGTCGTAAATGCGGACACGTGGCACGTCGCGACCACGGGCGAGATCTTCGTAGTACGCACTCATGAAACCTTCGCTGATGGCCTTGCCCAGAGGCTCCTGAACCGGCAGCACGAGTGCGATCTCGGTTGGCCGGGTTTCCCACAACTGGTAGAGCATCGACAGGGCGTCCGGCAGCGTGCTCGCAGCGGAATGCTGCGCCCAGATGTTGCGCCACTGGTCGATGGCATCGAGCTGGTCCTGGATGTTGTGCTGCGTGCCATTGCTCAGGCGCTGCAGCTCCAGCCAGCCGCGCAGCTCGTAGGAATCCGTGCTGCCTGCATTCAATTGTTCGAGGTCGGCCCCTGCGAGGGTGGCCCAGATCGCGTTGTGATTCGCTCGCTGGGCGTCGCCGTTGAGCATGGGGGCCAGTTGTATTCTCTCGCGCAGCGCGCTCATGGGCTCGTCGGCAAGCTCCAGTGCGCGAGCGCGCAGCGAGCGCAAGGCAATCTGTGCTTCCTCGCCCTGGTTCGCCGCGTCGGCAGAGGGTGCGCTGTCGAGACGGCGCAGTGCAGCGGTGGCATCGCCTCGGATCAGGGCGACTTCTGCCGCCAGCAGCGCATGGCGCAGGCGCAGATTGCTGGGCAGGTCGGCGTCCTCCTCCAGAGCCTCCAGAAGCTGTGCGGCGTCCTCGGTGAACCCCGCGTCCAGCTGCAGGCGTGCGGCATCCAGATAGAGGGATTCGGCCAGGGGCGACGCGCTGCGCCGTGCCTGCACCAGAATGCCGTCCACCGCACTGAGCTGTGGTGTCTGCTCCACTTCCTGCACGGGCGCAATCGGCGCCTGGGGAGCGGAACTGCCGCAGGACAACAGTGCCGGCACCAGCAGGCTCAGCAGGACGTGTCGTGCGCGTGGAAGCGAAGGCTTGGGACTCATAGGCGATGGGCAGCGGGGGACAAGTCGGCCGAAGCTTATTACAGTTGCTCCGGAGCGGCAATGTGCGACGGTATCTGCCGCGTCGCCGGGCTGTGTATACTGCCAGCCCCGTTCGCTCCTCCGGGTCCGCCCGCAAAGAGAATTCATGACTGCAACTCACGCGCCTGCCGGTGCGCTCTACATCGTGGCCACGCCAATCGGCAATCTTGGCGACATCACTGCGCGCGCCATCGAGACACTCAAGTCAGTCGCCTTGATTGCGGCGGAAGACACGCGTCACAGTGCTCGCCTTCTGCAGCACTTCGGCATCCAGACGCGCATGGTGTCCTACCATGATTTCAGCGATGACGCGCGGGTGGAGCAGCTGCTGCGCACCCTGCTGGATGGCCAGTCCGTCGCACTCATTTCCGATGCGGGCACGCCCCTGATTTCCGATCCCGGGTATCGGCTGGTCAGCGCAGTGCGTGCACAGGGTGTGAAGGTGGTGCCCGTCCCCGGGGTCTGCGCTGCCATTGCTGCGCTGTCGGCAGCCGGCATTCCGAGTGATCGCTTCACCTTCGAGGGCTTCCCGCCGGCGAAGCAGGCGGCGCGACTGAAGCTGTTCGAGTCGCTGCAGCGGGAGCCTCGCACCCTCGTGTTCTACGAGTCGCCCCATCGCATCCTGGACTGCGTGGATGACATGGCGCAGGGCTTTGGCAGGGAGCGGATGGCCGTCATCGCGCGTGAGCTGACCAAGACCTTCGAGACCATTCACGGCGATACTCTGGGCGCCCTGCAGCAATGGCTGCGCGCCGACGAGAATCAGCAGCGCGGTGAGTTCGTCATTCTGCTGCGGGGAGCGGAGCCGGTGCAGGAGGAACAGGTGCCACCCGAGGCGCGTCGCGTGCTGGCGGTGCTGCTGGAGGAGTTGTCCGTCAAGCAGGCAACCGCGCTCGCGTCCCGCCTGACCGGAGTGAAGAAGAATCTGCTCTACGCGCTGGCGCTGGAAGGTGCCGCCAGCTCCGGCGACGCGCCTTCTTCGCAGTGAAGGCTCAAGGCTTGCGTGCCCACTGGCCCGGGGCCGTTTCCACGAAGTGGCCCGAGCGTGTGGCCTCGAAGGCACGCTCGAAAGCCAGCTTGGCAACTTCCGACACCGCAATGCCATTGCTGGCCGCAATCTGCTCGTAACGGGCGCGACGCTGGGCGTTGACGCTTTCCACCAGCGCCGCGACATCCGCCGGCACATTGCTCTGCACCAGACCGATGTAGCCGTCCTGCTTCTCGCCGATCTGTCCGGCCGCCTTGGCCTCTTCCAGCGTGGCTGCCAGTGCGCCCTGACTGAAAAACAGCAGGACCAGCACGGCGAACGAGAGGATGCGAGTGAATTGATTCATGGGGGTCTCCTGTCAGAACAAGCCGCTGTCGGCACTGAAGATATCATCGAGTTCCTGCTCGACCTTCACACGAATCTCGTGCTCGATGCGGACGTTGAGATTGATGGTGATGGGTTCCGACGGCATGGCCACCTGCACCGTCGGGGTGCAGGCTTGCAGGAGCGTCAGAGCGGTCAGTAGCAGAATCAGGGGTCGCGGTGTCATGGGGGCATTCCATCAAGGCTGTTGATCGATTCATGGCTGCACTATAGCAGAGCCGGCTGAACCGCAGCTTAAGCGCGTGAACGGTCTCAGCGTGCCTGCAGGTAGGCTTCCACCGCTTCGGTGATGGAGCGACTCGCCTGCAGGCTGCGCAGCAGGGCGGGGATGTTGTCGCTGATGTTCAGATTCAGATTGATGCGCTGCTCGGGATTGTTGTCCGGGTTGACGCCCTGCATCTGCACGGCAAGTGCGAGTTCTCCGTCCGGCAGGTAGTTCACGCTGGCGTCCAGCATGTCGTAGCGGTAGTTGTTCAGCGTCGTGTTCACGAAGTCCACTGCGGCATTGCCAGTGCTGGTGCCGCTGGCATAACGGATGCTGCCGCCGGGTGTCTCCGCGTGGAGTGTCCCGGCGGCGACGCTGATGCCCGTCGCGTCCAGGCGCACCGGCAGCGTGCCGGAGAGCAGACCACTGGCCTGCACTCCCTCGTAGGCCCCCAGCGCCAGTATGCGCTCCACATCGATCCGTTCCAGTTGCAGCTCGAGCATTCCTTCGCTGCCATCGAGGGCCAGCTCGCCGCCGGCTGACAGGACACGGCCACCGAACACATTGAGGGAGATATCCCCGAGCTGCAGGCGTCCTGGCGCCGTATCGAAGCCGATGTCGGCCCGCAGGTTCAGCAGGGGAAAGCCGGGATCAACACTGTCGATGGAGAGTGCGGCCAGGCCGTCGCTGCGCAGGTGCTTGCCGTCGAGCTCGCCTCGAAACACGGTGCTCAGACCCGTGATCGCGGTATCGCCCAGGAAGCCCCCGAGTCCGTCAAGCTGGATTTCAAGCGGCCCCGATACCTGGAGACCGCCAGTCTCATTGCGGGTCAGGCCCAGCTGCGCCTGCGCGGCGACACTGCCCGCCAGGATATCGCCAGGCAGTCCCGACGCCTGCAGCAAAGTGCTGAGTCGCGCGTTGACCGCGTCGAACCGGGTAGCGGGAAATTGCACCTGGGCACTCCCCAGGCCTGTTGTCGTGTCGAACTCGAGGTCTGCCTGCAGGGACAGTCGCTCCGCAAGCTGCAGTGCGTTGTTGCTCGTCAGCCGGGTGCCGTCCCAGCGCAAGGTGGTGCTCAGGGTGGGGGTCGGCATGGCATAGGGCAGGGTGAGGCCCTGCACATCGTCCACGCGCACTGAGGTGTCCAGTTGCGCCAGACGCAGTGGCGAGGACTCTCCGGTGGCGTGCAGCGCCGTGAGAGTCACCCTTGCTCCGAATTCTCGATCCTCCAAGCGCAGTTGCGGCAGAAGCAGGAGAAGCTGAGGGCTGTCGAACTCCCACTGGCCGCTCGCCCAGGCCAGGGTGCCGTTGGTCGCCACGTGGATCTGGGTCGGCATCACCCCGCCGGGCAGCGTCAGCTCAGGCAAGGTCGCCGTCACCGCTTGATCAGGCGAGGTCTTCAGGGACCCCGACAGCGTGTGGGAGAACCGGCACTCCCCCCGAGGCTGGCACTCGCCTTCAAGGCTCAGTGCGTCGAGGTGCCAGTCGAGACTGGCTCCCTGTCTGGTCCATGTGCCGTGCGTGGCTTGCACGGTCAATGCCAGTGGCACTGGCAGGTCGCTGTCCTGCGGCAGCGTGACCTGGACACGCAGGTCCACCTCACCCGTCGTGGTCGTGGTGCGTTCGCTCACGATACCGCTTGTCTGCAGCGCCTCGTGCAAGGGCGCCAGAGACGTCTGGACGGTGCTGTCCAGAAACAGACCGCCGTCTGTTGCATGCACCGTAAGATCGGCGCGCAGCACCTGCTGCGACCCGCGCTGCAGCTGCAGGCTCGCGGTGTGTGCAGTGGAACTGGGGTCGTGCCCGGGGAGGCTGGTTTCTGGAATGAAATGGCTGGAAACGAAGGCCGCGTCATGCCAGTTGCTGCGCCAGTCCAGAAGCAAGTCCGCTGCACGCCACTGCGCGTGGAATTCGCGCTCGTCGGTGCGGGCGCTGAGGCTGCTCTGCAGCGCCCACGGCGCGATGGTGAGCGCGCCGATGTCGGCGGAAAAGGCGGGCAAGGCCTGCAGTACGGCCAGAGTTGTCACGATGCTCTCGGCACGCGGCATCACGGTGGCTTGTGTGCTTGCGGCCGGATGCAGGTCGACTCGGTCAATCTGGATGCGCTGCACGCGACCTCGCAGAAGATCCGGCAGGGCGTAGCTCACGTGCAGGTTCTCGATGCGTGTGGGCGTCGTGGCACCTGGCAGCATCACCTGCAGCGACTGGATCTGCGCAGAGCGAGTGTCCCACTGCAGCCCCGTCACTGCCTGCAGCGTCACCCCGTAATCCCGCAACAATGTCTGCAGCGCGTGCTGCAGCACGACATCCCGGTTGAAAAGGGCCGCCCCCGCCATCAGCGTCAGCAGCACGACCAGCAGCGCAATGGTCGGCCGTCGACGTGCATCTGGGCGATGATCCTGCATGATGGAGACTCTGCACTGAGTGAGTGACAGGTGGCAG
>CAYQBR010000016.1:0-11159 GCA_964415735.1 uncultured Klebsiella sp.
CCAGCGCGGCGGGATTGCTGCGCAGCAGCTCCTTCACCTGCTCGGTGTTGGTCGGGTCGACATTGCTGGCGAAGCTGCTGATGCCGGTCTGGATCGCCTTGGTGACCAGTTGTTCCGTTTGTGCCGCGAGCTCGGTGCTCAGTTGTGCGCCGGCCGAAGCCGCGGCATTGATCACCGCACTGGTGGCCGCCACCAGCTGCACCAGTTGCTGGGGCGTGCTGGTGTTGCTGATCAGGTTGGCGGAGTTGCTCACGGTGTTCTGCGTCAGGGTCTGCACGGCGGCGCGCTGCGTCTCACTGATATCCGCCGTGCGCGTACCCAGCGCGCCCAGCATGGTGGCCACGCCGGTCAGCGAGCTGACCACGCTTTGCTGCTGCAACTGGGCGCCCTGCTGCTGCGCCGTGCTGCTCAGGTTCAGGGCCGTGCCGATGGTGTTGAGCGCGCTCAGCGCCTGCTCCACCCCGGCGCTGCCCTCGGGCAGACTGGCCACCGCCTGCACGGCCATGGAAGAGGAATTGCCGAGCACCGTGCTCAGTTGCTCCACCACGGTATCGGGCACAGGCACCCCGACCACAACCGTGATGCTGCTCAGGGCCAGTTCGATATCGGCGACGGTCACCACGGGCGTCGGCGCCGGGGTCGGCGTGGGACTGGCGGTGGGACTGGGCGAGGGGCTCGGCACAGGGCTGGGGCTCGGGGTCGGCGTGGGCGTGGCGGTGGGAACCGGCGTCGGCACGGGGGTCGGCTCCGGTGTCGGAGTCGGAGTCGGAGTCGGAGTCGCCACAGGGGTCGGGCTTGGCGACGGCGCGGGGGGCGGCGCCAGGACGCCCACATGATTCTGACTGACGAAGCCATAGCCGGACGCGCCGGACGAGCGCGTCAGCGTCAGCGTGACAGGCTGCGGGCCCGTCGGATTCAGACTGCGGAACTGCACGCGCAGCAGCAAGGTCTCGGCGGCCGGTTGCGCCGGCCAGGGCGTGCTGGTGTAGGCAATCCATGCCGCATTCACCACCTGGTCGGTCAGGGCGTCCTGATCCTGATCGCCGGCATCGCTCTGCAGCGCGGTGCTGAGCAGCGCGGGGGCGTAAGCCTCCACCACGCTCAGCTCGCCGATCTGGCTGCTGGCATAGTGCAGCCGCAGCCCCAGCCCGGTCACCGTGCTGGCGTCACTCGCCTGGTAGTACACGCTGGCCTGATGGCGCCCGTCACCCAGCGGCTCCACGGCCACCCGCACCTGCTGCGTCTGCGCCTGGGCCTGCGTGCCCAGCAGCAGCCCGAACAGCACTGCACCCGCCTTCCCCACTGCGCGCATGTCGACTCCTCAGTCGCCCTGCCGGGCGACAAACTCAAAGCCGACGGCGACTGCGCTGTCGGTCAGGGTGAACGCGGTCTGCTCCAGGCCGGGCAGCGTGTCGTAGGCGATGGTGAACAGTTCCACCTGGCCCGTCTGCGTGGCCGGCCAGGCCCCGAGCAGATCGGCCCAGGCGGCCATGATGTACTGATCGGTGGCCGGGTCCTGATCCAGATCGTCCGCATCCGGCAGGACCTGCACGCCGAGGCTGGCCTCGGGCAGCAGGTTCTCGATGGCGGCAATGTGCACCTGGGCGCTGTTGAAGTGCACGCGGATGCCCAGCCCCGTGGTGCGGGCATTGTCGGTGGCGCTGTACAGCAGGCTGGCTGACTGGCCACTCGCGGCCACACTGCCGGTGCCATAGAGCAGTTGTACGGTCTGTTGCGGGGTCTGCGCCTGGGCCTGCCCCAGGGGCAGGCAGAGCGCGGCGAGCAGGTAAACGGACTTGTGCATGATGGTGTCCCCTCAGAGTGGTGAGAATCCGGCAAGATAGGCTTCGATCTGGGCGGCCGTGCTGCGCGTGGCGCCTTCGCCCAGCGCGTCGTTCACCAGCACATCGCCACGGAAGCCGAACAGATAGCGCAGCACCAGCAGGCCGTCCGTCAACGCATCCACCGTGCCGTTGCGGTCCACGTCCAGCGCCGGGTCCAGCTGCGCCAGACGAGTGCTGATGGCGGCGGCCGTGGTGTTGGTCGAGCCGGCGGCAATCGCCTGCGCGATCAGGGCATCCCCCGTGAACTCGAACATGTCGCGCACCAGCATCAGGCCGTCAGAGAGCGCCTGCACACTGCCATCGCCGTCCACATCGAAGCGCTCCAGCACGGGGCTGAGCACCACGGTGGGCAGCGTCAGGCGGTACTGGCTGGCGTTGCCGGTGCGGGCGAAGCCGATGCGCACGCTGCTGGCCACGGTGGCGGAGGGCAGCGCCTTGAGTTCGAGGTCGAAGAGTTTCACCGGCAGGCTGCCGGGCCACTGACTGCCGACATCGGCCCAGGCGATGGCCAGACGCTTGTCCGTGCCGGCATCGTTGTCGGTGTTGCCGGTGTCATTGGCGAGACTGCTGTCGTAGCCCACCAGCGCGGTGCCGAGCACATTCACGAAGCGCACGCTCTCCACCACGCTGGAATCCACATGCACGCTCAGCCCCAGCCCGGTCAGGGCCTCCTCGGCATCCGAAGTGGTGTAGTAGAACGAGAGCATGTTGCCGGAGCGCAGATAGAACACGTCGTTGCCGCCCCGGCTGACGATCTGCGCCGGCAGCGTGTTGTCCAGCGGATTGCCTTCGACGTTCACCGTCACGCCACTGCCGAAGACATCGGGCACCACGCCGGCCAGATTGTTGTCCGCCAGGTTCAGAACCTGCAGCCCGCTCAGCGCACCCAGCGCGGCGGGAATGGTGCCGACCAGCGCATTGGCGGACAGATCAATGCCGGTCACCACGCCGTCCGTGCAGGTGATGCCGTACCAGGTGCACTCGGTGCCGGGGTGGCCGAGCCAGCCGTCGCGGCGCGTCCACAGATCGCCGTTGCTGCTCTCGTAGAGCGTGAACAACGCATCACGCTGGTTCTGTGGCAGCGGCGCATGGGTGGCGAAATAGAGGCTGTAACTGCCCGTCTCGCCCACGCGGGCCGGCATGACCGAGAAGGTGTGCATGCCCGTGCCCAGCGCCTCGAAGACCACCACGTCGGTCGCGCCGGCCGCGACCTGCGGCTCGGTGATCGCCACGGGCAGCCAGCCCTCGTTGGTCGAGGCGCGCAGGCTGTGGCGCAGATCGATGTCGCCGGTCACGGAGATCCAGACCTGCTCGCCGGCCTGCAGACCGATCGTGTAACGGTCGTTGGCACGACCATCATCGCCGAGCTGAATGCTGACACAGTCGTTGGCCTGCAGCCGGGCACTCACGGCCGAGCCCGGCACCACCACGGTGGGATTGACGGCCGTGCAGCCATCCTGGGGTTCCGCCTGGGCTGCGCTGAGCGTGAGCTCATAGTCGCCGTCGAAGGGCGCCACCGGGCGCGAGGCATAGGTCGACGTGAAGAGCGGGTACTGCCCCGCCGGCAAGGCATACTGCAGCGCCACCGGGGTGCCGGCAGCCGTGCTGTTCGCCGCCACCAGAGCGGTTGCGTCATCGGCACTGCGCAGACCGGTCGAGGCGGCATAGTCCGGGGAGCCCGCGGTGGCGGTGAAGATCGTGGCCTGGGGCAGACTCAGCTGGAAGCGGTCGACGATGCGCTGCGCGTCCAGCACACAGTCCAGAGCAAGGTCCAGCGTGCCGCTCACGCTCTGGCCCGGGATGAGCGTGCCCGGCGTGCTGCAGGCCTCGGCATTGCCCAGCGCCGGCTGCGTCAGGGCATTGCCCCGCACATCGGCCTCGATGAGGGTGTCGAGCGCTGCGAGGGCGGCCGGGAAGCTGCCCTCGAGCAGATTGTCCTGCGCCCACAGCGTCATCAGCTGCCCGGACTGCGCCAGCGCCGCGGGCAGCTCGCCACTGAACTGATTGTTCTGCAATTGCAGGGCACGCAGGGTGGGGCTGTTGCCCAGCTCCGCGGGAATCGGACCGGTCAGCTGGTTGTAGGGCACGCGCAGGCCACTGAGCTTGGGCGCAGAACCGAAGGCGGCCGGCAGAGGACCGCTCAGATCATTCAGCGCGAGGTTCAGGTTGACCAGCTCGGCCATGTCGGCCAGTTCTGCCGGAATCGACCCGCTCAGGTGATTGCTGGTCAGCGACAGACTGGTGAGCTTGTCCAGATTGCCGAAGCTGGATGGGATGCTGCCACTGAGCAGGTTCACGCTGGCGTTGAAGGTCACCAGATTGCCGAGATTGCCAAGCTCCGGCGGCAAGGCGCCCGAGAGCTGGTTGGTCTGCAGCAGCAAGGTGGTCAGCGCGGACGCCGAGCCGAGGGTGGCAGGAATGCTGCCGCTCAGCTGGTTGAAGCTCAGGTTCAGCGTCAGCATGGCCGTCAGATTGCCCAGACTTGCGGGGATGCTGCCGGTGAGCTGATTGCCCGCCAGCTGCAGGTGCTGCATCAGCAGCAGCGTGCCCAGACTGTCCGGCAAGGTGCCCGTGAGTCGGTTGCCACTGAGGTTGAGTGAACGCAGCTGGGGCAGCGTGGCGAAGATGTCCGGCAGCGGCCCCTGCAGTTCGTTGTGCGGCAGGTTCAGCGTGCGCAGCTCGCTGAGCTGCCCCAGTGCGGCCGGCAGCGGACCGACCAGGCCGTTGCCGCGCGCAATGCCACCCACGACGATCTGCAGATTCAGCGCGCTGACGCGCCCACTGATGCAGCTCACGCCGTAGCGCTGACACAGGGTGCCGGGCAGCTCGTTGCTCCAGCCGGTGTTGTTGAGCCAGTTCGCGCCGTCGGTCGCCGCATACAGCGCATCCAGCGCCGCGCGATCCGCCGCGCTCTCCATGCTGAAGGGGTTGTTGTTGACCTGCAGGTTGTCAATGTCCTCCAGACCTTCGGGCACATAGCCGATCAGCTGGTTGTGATTGAGGAACAGCTCACGCAGATTCGCCAGGCCGGCAAGCGACTCCGGAATCTCGCCGGTCAACTGGTTGCCGCCCAAGTGCAGCGTCTCCAGCAGGGCCAGGTCGCCCAGCTCGGCGGGAATCGGGCCGCTGAACTGGTTGGCCGAGAGCGACAGGGCCTTGAGCGTGTCCAGCTCGCTCAGCCATGTCGGAATCGCGCCACTGAACTGGTTGCCCCACAGGTACAGATGCTGGAGCGCCGCCATGCCGGTCATGGCCTGTGGCAGGGTGCCGGTGAGGGCATTGTTCCCCAGCGACAGTTCGGTCAGGGACGTCAGATTGCCCAGCTCCGCAGGCAGTGTGCCGGCCAGCTGATTGCCGCCCAGCACGAGGCGAACCACATGGCCATCGCTGCAACTCACGCCGAACCAGGTGCACTCGGTGCCGGCGGCATCGCCCCAGCCAGTCTTGTTGGTCCACGCGGCACCATTGGTGCTGGTGTACAGGGCCAGCAGCGCCGCGCGCTCCAGCGGATTGGTGAGATCGAAAGGATTGTTGTTGTAGAAGAATTCCGTGAACGTCTTGTCGAGCAGCGCTTGAGGCACCGCCCCCGTCAACTGGTTGAACTGCAGGTGCAGATTGGTCAGCGCCGGCAGGGTGGCCAGCGCGGCCGGGATGGTGCCCGAGAGCTGGTTGCCGGAGAGATGCAAGGAGGTCAGCTGGGTGAGCTGGGCCAGATTCTCGGGAATCGTCCCGGTCAGCTGATTGCTGCTGAGGGAGACCCCTTGCAGTGTGGTGCGCTCGCCGAGCCATGCCGGAATGCTGCCAGTGAGCTGATTGCCCCAGAGGTAGAAGCCGCGTATCGCAGTCAATTGGGCCAGCTCGGCCGGGATCGCCCCGCTCAGCTGGTTGTTGCCCAGACTCAGCTGCTGCAGGTGAATCAGGTCGCCCAGCTCGGCAGGCAGCGGGCCGCTCAAGCCATTGCCGACAAGACTCAGCCCCTGCACGTGACCGTTGGCGCAGCTCACGCCGTACCAGGTGCATTCCGTCCCAGGCTCCCCGCCCCACCCGGTCTTGTTGGTCCAGCTCTCACCGTTGGTGGCCGCAAAGAACGCCAGCAGCGCGGGGCGCTCCAGCGGGTCGCGCAGCTCGAAGCGGTTGTTGTCGAAGGTGAACTGCGTCAGCTCCAGCGCGAACAGCGCCTCGGGCAGCACGCCACTCAACTGGTTGTTCTGCAGCAGCAGTTGATCCAGCGCCGGCAGCTCGGCCAGGCTGGCCGGCACCGGCCCGCTGAACTGATTGCTCGGCAGGCCCAGCACCTCCAGGTGCTCTTTCTGACCCATCCATTCCGGAATCTGACCGCTGAGCTGATTGGTGCCCAGACGCAGCTCAACCAGGATGTCGGCATAGGCCCAGGCCTCGGGCAGCGGTCCACTCAGCTGATTGTTGTTCAGGCGCAGGTAGCGCAGATCATTCATGTAGCCCAGAGACGCCGGCAGACTGCCACTCAAGGCATTGTTGGCAAGACTGAGCGTGCCCACGCGGTTCAGCACGCCGAGGGATTCCGGCAGCGTGCCGACCAGATTGTTGTTGTCGAGCACCAGCTGCGTCACCGCGCCGGTGCCATCACAGGTGATGCCGTACCAGCTGCACTCACTGCCCTGCGCGCCGCCCCAGCCGCTGTTGTTGGTCCACGCCGTGCCTAGAGTGGCGGTGTACAGATCCATCAGGGCGCTGTGCTGCTGCGCGGGATAATCCTGCACAGTCAGGGTGTAACTGCCCGTGCCCCCGGGCGTCATGGCGGCGATGTTGAGCAGATGCGTGGCCGCCACCTCGGAGTCCAGAGCGAAGTGGCGCACGCTGCCGGCGGGCATCGTGGCGAAGCCCATCAGCTGGGGCGGGTTGGGGGCCACTGCCTCGTAGTGCTCGATGCGATAGTCGAAATCGGCGCTGACAGTGACCTGATTGAGCTGGTTCGCCGGTGCGAACAGGGCATAGCCGTCGACATTGCGCGGCACCTCGCTGGTCTCCAGACCTTCGCGCGGCCCCAGCACGCAGTCTGCCGTGCTGATGCTGGCCGAGGCCGAGGAGCCGATGACGATGGAGGTCGCATTGATCACGCCGCTCTCGCAGGCGGCCTGCGGCTCCGCGATCAGCGAGAGGTCGAGCGTGTAATCCCCGGTGGGCGGCGTGGTCAGGTGGGTGGCCTGCGAGGTCACGTAGACCACGTAGTTGCCGGCCGGCAGTTCATAATGCGCGGTGACGATGCCCGCCGTGGAGCGCCCGCGCTGCCCGATGAACTGACCAGGCGCGCCGCTCTCAAGGGGCGGATGGCGCAGCCCGATCACCCCGCCGAAACTCAAGGTCTCCAGCGCCAGATCCAGCGTGGCGGGCTCCGCCAGGGTCAGCGAGTAGTTGTCGATCAGGCGATTGGGCGGCGACTGGAAGCAGTCGCCCACCGCGTCCAGCGTGCCGCCGACTTCATCACCCACGGCGATGGCGGGCAGCGCGCTGCACGCAGCGGCATCGCCCACCGCCAGTGCGACAGGTGCCGGCGCCAGCAGCGCCAACCCCAGGGCGACCGCGAGCAGGACATTGTTGAACAGACTGACAGGGATCGGCTCTTGTTGTGCACGCACGTTGCAGGCCCTCGGAAAAATGGAACGGAAGTGTTCGATGATCTGAGGGGACGATAGGCGTTCAAGAAATGTTCAACAATTAGCCAGATGGCTAGGGGACATCAGAGCGACACGCGATCCGAGGCTGGCGCTCCGTCGGCATCGAAGGCCTGCACCTGCAGCTGCCACGCCCCCTCCTCCTGCACCAGATCCGAGCGCACGAAGTGCTGACGGCTGTCACACAGCAGCCGCTGGGTGCCGCTGATGCGCACGTCCGCGCCGCCGGGCAGCGGCAGGTTCAGCAGGAAGGGCGTGTCCCAGCGGTGATTGCCGGGGTTGGCGTTGGCGAAGGCATAGGGGGAATACAGGCCGGAGCAGCAGACCTGGGTGAGCGCCACCTGCGCATCGGCATGTTGCATGCGCAGTTGCGCGGTGCAGGAGAAGTGCGGGTCGCCGGTGTACCAGAACACGCGCTTGCCCGGCGCCAGGGCGTGCAGGGTGTCGACCAGCCAGGCCAGAAAGCCCGGGTAGGCCAGCACCCCGTCTTCCTGGGCCGCGAGCACCGGTTCCTGCAGCACGGGCCAGGCGATGGGCGTCAGCGAGGAGCCGGTGGCGAAGAAGAGCACCTCGCTCTGCTGCACCGCATCGCTGCGCAGCCAGTCGACAAACTCGTCACGCTGCCTGGCGTTCAGCAAGGCATCGGGACTGCTGCGCGGCGCGTCCAGTTGGCGTTCCATGCGGGTGTCGAACAGGAAGAACGGGAAGCCCGCGCTGCTGAAGTGCTGCCACAGCCGGATGTCGCCGTGGTCCCACTGGCGCTGGTGCACCTGATACAGCCAGGCCATGCGCTTGGCGTACCAGGGGTTCACCGGGTCGCCATTGGGCAGGGTCTTGCTGCCGTCCCAGTTGTCGTCGATCTCGTGGTCGTCGATGCTGAAATACGTCGGCACATGGGCCAGCAGGCGCCGCGCCCACGCACTGCCGAAGGCCTTGCGATAGGGGGAGCGGTATTTCTCGTAGGCCACGCGCGGGTCGAACAGGCCGGCGCTGGCATCGGCATAGATCTGGTCGCCGAGCAGCAGCAGGTGGTCGACACCGCGCCACTGCGTCTGTTGGAGCTTGCTTGCCCCACCCCAGACATACGCCGGCGCCACATGGCGACACATGCCCTGGAAGATCGAGGCGCTGTGCTGCTCCTCGAAGGTGGAGCCCGGGTGCAGACAGGAGCCGCTGAGAAAGGACAGCCGCACCGGGTCGGCCGCACTGCCCTGCCCCAGGAACTGACGCTGGAACCAGGGCATGGCGGCCCAGTCCAGCAGGCTGCCCCAGCGCTGGGGCGTCTGCACCTGCGGGTCGATCACGCCGTGACTGTGGCCGGATGCCGGCTTGCGCAGCACATCCACCTTGTCACTTTCCTCGGGGTCATATTCCAGCCGCACGCGTCGCTGCAGCCCGGGCGCGGGGTGGAAGTCGTAGTCGTAGAGCCAGAACTCGCGCTGCCAGGCCCGGGCCTGCCCGGCGTCTCCGGGAATCTTGTGCAGCAGCTTGCGCAGCGCTTCCCCGGGAGGCAGATCCTCCACGTCGGCCAGCGCGATGCGCAGCCCGCTGGCCGCATTGGCGGTGAAGTCCTGCGCCTCGCACCACAGCCGCACACTGCAGCGGCCGTCGGCCTCGCGCCGGGGGTGGGAGAGGATCGGCCCGGCCAGCGGCCGGCTGACGGGCGTGGAATGCGAGTTGGCCGTGCACCAGCGCTCGAAGCGGGCCCGTTCGGCGGCATCGTTGGCGACATGAGCGTAAGTCTCGGGCAGCGTCTGCTCGGCAGCCGCCGTGAAGAAGTCATGAATGCGCGGGCAGATGTCGGTGGCCACGTCACGGCCGAAGATCATGTCCATGTGGCCATAGCCCGGCACCACATCCACCCAGACCTCGTGCTCGGTGTACACCTGGGGCTCGAGCCGGATGTCGGTGCGCCAGCGGCGGTCGCCCGAGCGCACATGGCGGCGATGCCGCACCAGCTGCTCGGCCGAGGTGCGCGAGCTCTCCATGTCGAACACGGTGTTCTCGTTGCCATGCAGGAAGAACGTGGGGAAGGTCCAGTGCGCCTGCAGGGCCTCCTGCCGCACATAGGCGTTGTCGCCATTGTGCGCGGCCAGCAGCCCCCGGGTGATGGAGTAATACACCTGCTGCAGCACCGCCACGGGCACGGCGCCGATCATGCCGCTGAATTCCTGGCGCGTGCGCTCGGTGACATTGGCCTTCTCCCACTGCCGCCCCCAGAACACGGTGTAGCGGGTGTAGATGGCCTTCTGGAAAGCGGGGCCGCGCGGGTCGCCCTTCATCTGGGCCTTGGGCCACTGGGCCAGTTCGGTCGCGTTGAGGGAAGTCGAGGCCAGGCGGTCGTAGATCACCTCGGCGCCCTCCGAATGCTTGTGCGGGCGCGGCTCCACGGTGTCGATCAGGTCCAGCTCCTTGAACAGCGCCCAGAGATTCTCCCGCGCCCGGTTGGCGGCCGAGGCGTAGAGCCAGGGCGCCACGGCGTGCAGGGTCATGGCGGCGATCATGCTGGCGCGTCCGCCGTCCGGGAGTTCGTAATCCAGCAGGCCGCGCAGGGTGGCGATGGCCAGGGCGCCGGCGCCGATGCAGTGGCCGAACAGGTACACCTTCTGCGCGTCGGCGCCGGGCGCTGCGCCATTGAGCGTCGCGAACACTGTGCGCACGCCCCAGGGGATGTCGTGGGCGGCGATGTCGTCCCAGGTGTCCGTGGGGTCGATGGTGTCGACGATGCTGGCGCTGGTGCGGTGATCCAGCACCCAGACCTCGTAGTCTTGCGCCAGGAAGTACTGCACGTAGTTGGTGTCGATGGTGTCTGTCCAGAACACCCGTCCGCTGTGCGCCAGGCCATGCACCAGGATCAGGCTCTTGCGCGGCCCCGGCCCGCGCGGGGCGCCGGACGGCTGGTAGCGCAGCAGGCGCGTCACCACGCGCGCTCCTTGCGGATTGTGGAGTATCTCCACGGGCAGCGACAGGCGCAGCTTGCCGCCCACGGTGTAGCGCATCTGCACGGGCGGGGCGGCCAGACGCCCGCGCACGGGGTCACTGTCCAGCTCGGTCAGCGTCTTGTACTGCTGGTAGTCATAGGCGCCGAAGCTCCAGAAATGCGTCTGCATGAGCATGCGCAGGCAGAAGGCGCCGAAGCCGCCGATGCGCAGCAGGGCCGCCACGCCGTCGCGGGAGTGCATCACCTGCAGCGGTGCCGGCCCGCGCGTGATGCCCACCGGGTCCACCTCCAGCAGCAGCTCCAGCGTCTGACCGTTGCGTGCGTTGTGCAGGCGCACCGGCAGCGTCATCAGCGCCGCCAGCAGGTTCTTGTTGTCGGGGGCATAGCCCAGCACCTTGCGGCCGCGCAGGCTCAGGTGGGTGCCGCCGTCGAAGTCGCCTTGCAGCTCGTAAACCAGCTCGCGCCAGTCGGCATGCACGGCCGCCACGCGCAGATACTGGCCGATCCTGGGCAGGTTCTTGAGGGTACTGAGCAGCGAGCCGCCGATGTCCTCGCGCCGATAGTGCAGGAAGCGTGCGCCCGCCTTGAAGGTGCGGCGCAGATGCTGCCAGCCGTTCACCTTGTCACGCTGGCCCAGCACCACGCTGCCGCGCAGCTGCAGCAGGGGCACGCAGTGTTCCGGGCGCGTCTCCAGCACCGCGCCAACCGGGTCATAGCCCAGGG
>CAYQBR010000016.1:11259-12905 GCA_964415735.1 uncultured Klebsiella sp.
ACGGCGTCGAGCCGCAGTTCGCCGGGCCAGGCAGTCTGCGGGGCGCCGGGGGCGGGCGTGTCCATACCCATGGCCAGCAGCACCTGGGAGCGCGTGGCGAGATCCCGCGACACCGCCAGCGGGTCGTGGCCGGGGTGGGCTTTCTGCCAGGCGTGTTCACGGCTGTCGACATAGCGGCGCAGGAAGCTTTGCGTGACCAGCAGTTCCTGCCACAGCGCGATGATGGGATACGGCACACTGCCGTCTTCCAGCGTGATCTGTCGCTCATCGCGCCGACCGCCCAGCGGCACCGTGGCCTTGCCGATGATGGTCGGCCCGCTGGGAGTGCCGCTGGCACTGGCGTCCGGCACATCGGCGAGCGCCTGCACCGGGGTGTTCTCCCCGGCGCTGAACAGCAGCATGTCGCCATTGGTGGAGAAGCGCTGCCCCAGCCGCGGCGACAGCGGCAGCGCATGCGTCTCACGCGAGCGCAGCAGGATCTCGGTGCTGCCGAGGCTGCCCGCCGCCAGGATGACGGTGCGGGCCTGCACCCGGAACTGCCGCCCGCTGGCCCGGGTCAGGCTGCAGTCGAGCAGCCAGCCGCCCTGCGCATCCGGCCGCAGCGCGCGCACCGTGGCGCCGGTGAACAGCTCCACGCCGAGCTGACGCGCCAGCGGCCAGGCATTCATGTTCAGCGCGCCCTTGGCGCCGGAATGGCAGCCGATGACACAGTTGCCGCAGCGGTTGCAGGGCCCGTGTTCCGCGCTGTGCACGCCGGGCGCGCCGAAATTGATGCTGAGCGGGGCCGGCGCCACGCTGCCGCCCAGCGCCTGCACCGTGCGCTGCAAGGCACGGTACTTGGGAAACTCCTGCGCCTCGGGCAGGGTCGCGACGCCCAGCAGGCGCTCGATCTTGGGCAGCACGGCTTCCAGCTCGGCCTGCCAGGTGCCCGCCGTGGCCGCGGTGCCGAACGCCGGTGCCGGCCAGTGGCCGAAGGCGGCCGCGGGCGGCCGCGCGGCCACGCTGGCATTGACCAGAGACGTGCCACCCAGGCCGTTGCCCATGATCACGCTGGCCTTGTCGCCGATGCGGATGTCCCACAGGCCCAGGCGATTGACCTCGAGCTGCGAGGCCAGAACATCGTCATCGGGCAGGGTGGTGACGCCGACACGGGTGGGCAGGTCGCGCAGAGACTTGGGGAAATCCTGCGGCAGGTATTCCTCGCCGCGCTCGAACACGTAGATGCGCCGCCGCTGCGCGACAGGGAGCCGCTGCTCCTGCTCGGCCAGCGCCAGGGCGGCCATGGCGGCGCCATAGCCCGAGCCGATGATGAGCACATCAGGGCGCCGGCCCAACAGCGCTGGAGCGGCCTTCGCGTCCTGCGCCGTCGGCTCGGTGACTGGCACGCCCTCTTCCTGCAGCAGCGCTTCGACAGGTCGGCTCAGCCAGTGGGTCATCGCAGGCTCCCGCGCTCAGGCGTCCGGCAGCTGGCCGGCATGCAGGCCGAGCCGGGCAGCGACATACACGGCCTCGGTGCGGTTCTGCACCCCCAGCGTGCGGAACGCGGTGGACAGATGCGCCTTGACGGTGTGGTCCGAGATGTCGAGATCGCGGGCGATCACCTTGTTCGACTTGCCCTCCACGGCCTTGAGCAGCACCTCGTACTG
>CAYQBR010000016.1:13005-14700 GCA_964415735.1 uncultured Klebsiella sp.
GCCCGCAGGCTCTCGAGCGCGCTCATGCCGGCCACGCCGGGCAGGTAATAGTCGAGCAGGATCAGGTCAACCTGCTGCCCGGCCGCCACGCTCAGGGCGCCCTGCAGGCTGGAGGCCTCGAGAAAGGCCACGGACTCGTCCAGGGCAGGAAGCAGATACTTCAGGCCCTCCCGGAACAGGTCATGATCGTCCACCAGCAATATGCGCACGCCGCTACTCCCTTGATCGTTTCGCGAGCATAGGCGGGTGACCGCTGGCTGACAACTAGCCAGATGGGGGGTGGCACTGGGCGTGCGGGGGGCAAGCGGTAATCCCAACCCTTGTATTTTTCGTATTAGCCCGGATTTTGTCCGACCGCACGACACCCAACAGGAGAACAACCATGATCCGCACCGCACAGGAAGTCATTGCCAACTTCTTCAAGATGGAGTCCGCCAGCGGCCTTCTGCTGATGGCCGCCGCCGTCCTCGCCATGATCACGGCCAACTCGCCACTGGCGCCCTGGTACGAGCTGCTGTTCGACACGCCCGTGCAGGTCAAGATTGGCGAGCTGGACGTGGCCAAGCCCCTGTTGCTGTGGATCAACGACGGGCTGATGGCCATGTTCTTCTTTCTCGTCGGCCTCGAGCTCAAGCGCGAGCTGGTGGAAGGCGAGCTGTCCAGCCTGCGCAAGGTGGTGCTGCCCGGCGTCGGTGCCATCGGCGGCATGGCCATTCCCGCAGCGATCTACCTGTTCGTCAATGCCGACGACCCGACCGCCGTTTCCGGCTGGGCCGTCCCGGCAGCCACCGACATCGCCTTCGCCCTGGGCATCCTCTCCCTGCTCGGCTCGCGCGTGCCCGTGGCGCTGAAGGTGTTCCTGACCTCGCTCGCCATCTTCGACGACCTCGGGGCCATCATCATCATCGCGCTCTTCTACACCGCGCAGATCTCGCTGACGTCACTCGCGGTCGCGGGCGCCTGCATCCCCGTGCTGTACCTGCTCAACCGCTACGGGGTGACGGCGCGCAGTGTCTACCGCATGGTCGGCATCATCATGTGGGTGTCCATGCTCAAGTCGGGCGTGCACGCCACGCTCACCGGCGTGATCCTGGCGCTGTTCATTCCCATGCACTCGCCGCACGACCCGCATGAGCACCCGCTGCACGACTGGCAGCACGATCTGCACGTGCTGGTGGCCTTCCTGATCCTGCCGGTGTTCGCCTTCGCCAATGCCGGTCTGTCCCTGCAGGGCGTGGGGCTGGAGCAGCTGCTGCACGGCGTGCCGCTGGGCATCGCCCTGGGGCTGTTCCTGGGCAAGCAGATCGGGGTGTTCGGGCTGTGTGCGCTGGCCATCAAGCTCAAGTGGGCGGACATGCCGCACGGCATGAGCTGGCTGTCGCTCTACGGCACCAGCGTGCTGTGCGGGGTGGGCTTCACCATGAGCCTGTTCATCGGCTCGCTGGCCTTCGAGAGTTCCGGCGTGGACATGACCTTCGACGAGCGCCTGGGCATCATCGTCGGCTCGCTGTTCTCCGGCATCCTGGGCTACCTGGTCCTGCGCTTCAGCCTGAACAAGGAATGAGGAAAACGGGCCGCAAAGAAAGAGGGGTGGCTCCTTGCGGAACCACCCCTCGCGTTTTTCCAACTCAGTCAGACTGACTCAGTCAGACGTGTCTTACATCTCGTAAGTCACGCGGGCGTACAGCAGACGGC
>CAYQBR010000017.1:0-14588 GCA_964415735.1 uncultured Klebsiella sp.
CCGGCATGCGGGTCAAGGAATGCCACCAGTTCCGCGTGACGCGCAACTCCGACCTGGAAATGTCGAATGTGGAAGTGGAAGACGTGGCCAGCGCCCTGCAAGGAGAACTGCACTCCCGACGCTTTGGCACGGCGGCCAAGCTGGAGGTGGGGGCCACCTGCCCGCAGGAGCTCACCGATTTCCTGCTGCAGCGTTTCAATCTGACGGAAGACGCCCTGTTCCGCCTGGACGGCCCGGTGAACCTGCAGCGCCTGATGACACTGACCAGCATGGTGAACCGGCCGGATCTCTGCTACCCGCCCTTCACGCCCGGCACGCCGCCGGCACTGGAAGAAGGCGTCTCCATGTTCAATGCAGTGACCAAGGAAGATCTCCTGCTGCTGCACCCCTTCCAGTCTTTCCTGCCCATCATCGACTGGGTGCGCCAGGCGGCCAAGGACCCGGCCGTGCTGTCCATCAAGCAGACGCTGTACCGCACCAACGAATCCTCGGAACTTGTGGAAGCGCTCTCCGAAGCAGCGCGCAATGGCAAGGAAGTGACGGTGGTCATCGAACTGCGGGCACGCTTCGACGAGCAGGAAAACCTGCAGTTCGCCAGCAAGCTGCAGGAAGCCGGCGCCGTCGTGGTGTATGGCGTGATGGGTTACAAGACCCACGCCAAGATGCTGCTGATCGTGCGGCGCGAGGGGGGCAGGCTCAAGCGCTACGCCCACCTCGGCACCGGCAACTACCACCGCAAGACATCCCTGGTCTACACCGACTACGGGCTGATGACCTGCGATGAAACCCTGTGTGCCGACGTGCACAAGGTATTCCAGCAGATCACCGGCATGGGCAAGCGCATCGTGCCGGATCTGCTCATCCACGCCCCCTTCCGCCTGAAGAAGTCGCTGATCCGCTTGATTCAGCAGGAAAAGAACGCGGCGCTGGAAGGACGCCCGGCACGCATCATCGCCAAAATGAATGCGCTGACGGACCCGGACGTGATCCGCGAGTTGTACAGTGCCTCGCGCAATGGCGTGAAGATCGACCTCATCGTGCGCGGTATCTGTTGTCTGAAGCCGGGCATTCCCGGTATCTCCGAGAACATCCGCGTGGTGTCCATCATCGGTCGCTTCCTGGAACACTCGCGGGTGTTCTACTTCGCCAACAATCTGCACCCGCTGTATTGCTCCAGTGCCGACTGGATGGAGCGCAATCTCATGCATCGCATCGAGGTGGCATTCCCGATCCTGCGCAAGAAATGGGTGAGCCGCATTCTGGAAGAGCTGGAGATGTATCTGAACGATCGCTGCCAGAGCTGGGAACTGCAGCCCGACGGCAGCTATCTGCGTCTGACGCCAGAGGAATCTGACAAGCGTGAGCCTGTGCAGACGCTGCTGCTGCAGCAACTGGCGACGGTGCGTTACAGCGCGGTCTGAGTCACCTGCGGCATGGTCTGTGGATCGAGCCGCGAGGTGTCGGGACCATTCTGCATCATGAAATGCAGCATCCCCTCACGCAGCGCCGTGGGGCTGAACGCAATCGCGTCGATCTCGAACGCTTCCATCATGCCCATCAACACCGCCCAACCAGGCAGGAGAAGATCCTTGCGTCTGTCTTTGAGCCCCGGCAGCAGGGCCGCGGGGTCGGCCGCACACGCCAGCACGTCTGCCCGCAGTGACTGAAGTGAGGACCGCTTGATCTGTCCTGCAGGCAGGCCGCGCATCTGCAAGATGGCCGCCAGCATCTTCGCCGTCCCTGACGAGGCGTAGGCTCCCGCCCAGCGGTGCTGCAGGCATTCCGAGCGGATGGTCGCAAACACTTCGCGGGCCTCGGCAACGGCATTGTCCAGTGTCTGACTCTGCAGGGAGGGCTTGTCGACCACCGGCGTGAAGAAGCGATCGCGCCAGCTGACACAGCCGATCGGCAGACTGCGGGTGACCAGTCGCGTGCCCTGGTGACCGATGATCACCTCGGTGCTGCCGCCGCCGATGTCGGCCACCAGACGCACCTCGTCGGTCTGCGGCAGACCGGACATCACCCCCAGGTAGACCAGCACCGCTTCCTGCAGCCCGGAAATGACCGACACTTCCAGCCCCAGCTCCCGCGCGGCTGCCAGGAACTGCGGCGCATTGCGCGCCAGGCGCAGGGCATTGGTGCCCAGTGCCCAGTACTGACGAATGGGATAACGGGACATGACATTGACGAATTCACGCAGGGAATCGATGCCGCGCGCGAAGGCGGCCGGGGATATCTCGCCGCTCAACGTGACCCCCTCGCCCAACTGCACGATATGACTGAAGCGCTCGACGATCTCGCTCCTGCCGTCCTGCCAGCGAGCAATCAGCAGGTGGAAACTGTTGGAGCCCAGGTCGATGCAGGCGTACATGTCAGAGAAGGTTTCCTGTGCGCATAAGCAATGCGATGCGCCACCTTACCCCCGCTCTGTGGCAGTAATGTGACAGTGGCGCACGCAGCCGTTCAGATCATGGATTGCTGGTAATTCTCGATGCCGATCCTGTCGATCAGATTGAGCTGGGTCTCGAGCCAGTCGACATGCTCTTCTTCACTGCGCAGGATCGCGGCCAGCAGATCCCGGCTGACGTAATCCTGCACGGATTCCGCGTAGGCAATGCCTTCCTTGAGCGTCGGCAGGGCCTGCATCTCCAGTTGCAAGTCACACTCCAGCATCTCGCGCGTATGTTCGCCGATCAGCAGCTTGCCGAGATTCTGCAGGTTGGGCAGCCCTTCGAGAAACAGAATGCGGCCGATCAGTTCATCGGCATGCTTCATTTCGTCGATGGATTCTTCGTACTCCTTGCTGGCCAGCTTGCCCAGCCCCCACTCGCGGAACATGCGGGAATGCAGGAAGTACTGATTGATGGCAATCAATTCATTGCCCAGGGCCTTGTTGAGATGCTTGATGACGGTGGCGTCCGCTTTCATGAGAGAGTCCTCTGGCGTGAAATTCACGCACACAGGGTCGTCGCTAAGCGTCCACGTGTCAAGGCCCGAAAATTGTAAGATACTGATATTAATGAGAAACAAACGCATTCACTGGTTGTGCTGCGCCCGGCGGGATGTTTCAAGCAACGGCGGCGTTGACGAAGGTCGCGGTACCCTTGAATTCGCTGACGATGCTCATGGCGTGGCGGCCACACTTGCCGCATTCGGAGGCAACGCCCAGCTTCTCGCGGATGTCCGCCATGCGACGGGACCCTTCGCTGCAGAATTCGCGAATCTGGCTGTCAGTGATTTGGCGGCAGATGCAGACGTACATGGTGGCTCCTCCATTGGCCTGAATCTTAAAGCGTAATGAGAATGATTGTCAAATAGTTTACTGCCTGCCTGAGCGGCAGCGGTGCAAAGACTTCGTGCTACCATGCTGCCAGTTTCCGCGTGCCAGTGAATGCCCTGCATGGATCACCAATTCCCGACCCACTCTTCCTCGCTCTCCCGGCACCCGGGCCGATGGCTGTTCGCCGGCTTGCTGCTCGTGCTCGGACTGAAGCTGCTGCTGGCCTGGAGCCTGGATCTTTACAGCGACGAGATCTTCTACTGGCAGGCCTCCACACGACCTGCGCTGGCGTACAGCGACCTGCCCTTCATGTCCGCCCTGCTGGCCGGTCTGGGCACTGCGCTGCTGGGGAACTCCGCCTTCGGTGTGCGAACGCTGTTCCTGCTGATGGGCACCAGCATTCCCTTGCTGGTGTACTGGCTGGCCCGGCCGCTGCTGCCGCGACAGCTGGCGCTCGAAGCCGGCGCCCTGGCTTTGTGCCTGCCCCTGTGCGCATTCCTCGGGCTGCTGGCGGTGCCGGATGTGCCGCTGCTGTTCTTCGGCCTGCTGCTCACGGGTTGCCTTGAGCGCGCCACACGGCTCGGCACGCTGTCCTGGTGGCTTGGCACCGGAATGGCCGCTGCGCTGGGCATCAGCACGCATTACCGCTTTGCGCCATGGCTGCTGGCAGCCCTCATCTTCATGCTGGTGTTCAGGCCGATGCATCGGTACTGGAGGCAACCCGGGCTGTGGCTTGCGGCGGCCATCCTGGCGCTGGGGCTGTACCCCATCCTTGCCTTCAATCTGGGCAATCAACTGAGTGGTGTCGACTACCATCTGCTGGAACGCCACCCCTGGGAATTCCAGGCCGAGGGGCTGCTGCACATCCTCAAGCAGGCCGGCCTGGCCACCCCTCTGCTCTATGTGGCACTCATCGCCACGCTGGTTCATCTGCTGCGAGCGGGACGGGCCGGCGACCATCGTCGCGGCCTGTTCGGCATCCTGGCACTGGTCAATCTGAGCCTGTACCTGGTGCTGGCCCCGTGGTCCGACAACACGCGAACCTCCATCCACTGGCCCTTGTCCGGCTATCTGCCACTGCTGGTGTTCCTGCCGGAGACTCTGCGCGAGCTTCACGCGCGGTTGACTGCTCGTCATGGCGAGGTGGTCGCAGGACGCCTCCTGAAGACGACTCTGGGCATGGGCTTTGCTGGAACGCTCGTGGCGCTGCTGGGCATGGGGACCCAGAGCATCCAGGACACGCTGCGCCCGCTGATCGGCGAGGGGGTGCTGTCCAACAAGATGGCCGGCTGGCGGCCGTTCGTCGCTTACACCCATCAGGTGCTGCAGGCGGAGCACTTGCGCCCCGACGATCTGCTGGTCACCGACAACTATTACACCGGTGCACAACTGGCTCTTGCCCTTGACGAGACACGTCCCGTTTTCAATATCGACATGGACAAATCCATCCGCGACGGCCGCGCGGTGCAGTACGAGATATGGCGCACCAACCTGACCGGCCTGCGGGACAACGGTGGGCGCAGCGCCCTCGTCATCACGGAGGACAGCACCCTCACCGTTCCCGACAAACTCGCGGTGCTGGAGCGTGCCTGCGCCGAGTTCCAGCACCTGGCGTTCCTGAGTCAGCTGTCCCTGTTCGGAGGCGAGAAGCGCTTCAGCTACTACCGCGCCGACAATGTCGGAGCGAGCCCTGCGGGCACTTGCCCGCTGCCGTCTTTGGGCTGGGTCGATGCCCCGGAGGAGGACGCCCGCCTGTCTGGGAGTTTCACGGTATCGGGCTGGGTCATCAACGAGGGACTGGGCGTCGATCGCGTCGAGGTGGAACTGGACGGCGCGACAGTGGGCGTGGCGCAATACGGACTGTCACGACCGGATGTCGTGACAGCCATGTCCGCGGAGGACGATCCCAACGCCCCCCTGCTCGGCTATGCGCTGATGCTGGACGCCGGCACGCTGCCCTCGGGCCGTGCGCGTCTGCGCATCAAGACCACGGGCAAGTCAGGCGAGGTGCAATACTTTGGTGACAGGACGGTGTTTGTGGAGTGAGGCAGGAGGGAGTGCTCAGTAGGGATTGAGCACTTCCACCGCGATGCGCCATTCTCCCTCGGGGGTGAAGCGCCAGTAACGCAGATAATTCGTGTTGAATTCCGAGCCCTGGGCACTCATGGTGCCGAAGGTGTAACCCACGTCACCGGACTCTGACAGAAAGTAGCCTCCTGGCTCGTGCTGAATTGCGGACATTTCCAGACTCTCGTCCAGATACGCGCCATAGACCTGCGCACCGGCTTCATTGCCGATGCCCGGCGCCATGCCTGGCACGTAGACACGCTGGTTCTCCAATCCATAGCGCAGCATGGCGCGCATGCCACCACGGAAATTGATGGAGCTGATGAAGCGCTCATCCGCTTCCACCAGGGAGTCGAGACTGTTGTGTTCAACGTCGGCCGTCACCGCCTCATCGAGTGAGCGCATGGTTTCGCTGATATCGGGATTGACGTCCAGACTCAACACGCCGGGGACACGCACGGTCATGTCGGCAGCCATTCGCCACTCTCCATCGAACTTGCGCCAGATCGTGACGAAGTGGCCGTAGGTGCGGCGGGCATCACTGCCACTGCCATTGGTGAAGCGGTATGGCCCACTGGTCAGGCCGAGATCACCGGCACGGGAGAAGTCGATGTAGTTGGCCTTGGATTCGAGGGTCGTTTCACCACGTTGCGCGGGGCCGGCCTGCTCGTAAAGATTGCGTGCGTCGACAGGGCCGCGGCGGAAAATGACCGCGCCTTCACTGAATGAATTGAGAAACGCCTGGTTGAAACCCAGGGTACGGGAACTGTCAGCCAGCCTGACATCAGCTTCCAGCAGACTTTCCCAAATCTGCGTGCGTTCGTCTGCCTGAGCAAACAAGGTATCCGGGACAAGCAATGGGAAGAGAGCCAGCAGCGCAATTTGGGACGATTTCATGGATGCACCATTTTCTTATCGTTCTGTGACTGCTTGTGTCGCGCGGGCAGTATCGCTCATTCCGCAGCCAAGGTATAGCGTGTCGTTCCCGGGATGACTTTTCGCGCCGTCTGGAAGTAACATCGCTCGGCACTCCGTCAGGATGTCGGGAATCAACCTGCCACCCTGTATCGAACAGTACGAATCAACATGAGCACCGGTTCTTGATGTATCAGGATTTTCATGGCCTTTCCAGCCCGCCTTTCACCACGACGCCGGATACTCGATTCTTTCTGGAATTGAACAATGCGAGAGTGCTGTTCAAGGAATTGCTCGCCACCCTGAATGGTCCTGACGGCTTCATGCTCGTGCGCGGCAAGCCGGGCATGGGCAAGACCATTCTGTGTCGCAAGTTGTTGAATGCCTTGTACTGCCATCGTTCGCGCTACAGGGTGATTCACCTCGCGCATCCACGACTGAGCGAACGCAATTTCCTCAGCGCCATTGCGCTCGAACTGGGTCTGGACGAATCCACGCTGGAGGCGCTGGAAGACGGCGTGGTGGCAGAATTGCAGAAGAGCGCAGACAAGGGAATGATCAATGCCCTGATCATTGATGAAGCACAGACGATGCCCGACGAGACGCTGGCCGGTCTGCGCCGGCTCGCCGACCACAAGACACCCTCCGGCAACTTGCTCCGGGTCGTGCTCTTTGCCCAGCCGACACAGCAGAAGAATCTGCGCGAATCACGCAGCAGAATCCTGGCCGATCGCATCACCATGGAACGCAGTCTGGGGCCGTTGCGCGACGCAGACACCGCCACCTACATCAATCTGCGACTCACTCGCGCGGGGTATCAGGGAACTGGCTTGTTCACGCCGCGTGCGATCCAACTGATCGCCGGTGCCAGTCGGGGCATCCCGCGCCTGATCAACCTGCTGGCACACAAATCCTTGCTGCAGGCAACCCAGGAAGGCGCGAGCAAGGTGAACAAGGACCACGTGCGTCTGGCGATCGCACGAACAGAGGCCGCCGAGAAGGATGAGCGTCACCCAGCCAAGGACTGGATCGAGAGGATCTCCGGCCGCTGACCTTGCTGTGCCGGGGTCAGCGCCGATTGTCAGCCTGCCACGGTCGGCTATAATCGGCGCCAGTTTCACAGGCCACGCGGACACGCCTCATGCAGAACAGAATCTGGATCAAGCTCTACGAAGAAGCCACACGACTGGTAGAAACAGAGCCTCTGCTCGCAAGTTACGTCTACGCCTGCATCCTCAATCACAACAGTCTTGGGTCCTCTCTCAGCTACTTGCTGGCCAACAAGCTGGCGGATGCGGTGATGCCGGCCATCGCGGTGAGAGAGTTGTTCGACGCCGCCTATGCACAGTCTCCTGCAATGATCGTCAACGCAGTTCACGACATGCAGGCGGTCTATGATCGCGATGCGGCCACCAATTCCTATCTGCCCATTCTGCTGTTTCTCAAGGGCTTCCAATCGATCCAGGTGCATCGTCTGGCGCATTTCCTGTGGCAGAACAAGCGCAGAGAACTGGCGCTGTTCATGCAAAGCCGCAATTCGGAAGTCTTCGGAGTCGACATTCACCCAGCTTGCGTGATGGGCAAGGGCATCATGTTTGACCACGCAACGGGCATCGTCATCGGCGAGACTACCGTGATCGAGGATGATGTCTCCATCATGCAATCGGTCACGCTGGGTGGCACCGGCAATGAAACCGGTGACCGCCACCCCAAGATCCGCTCGGGCGTCCTGATTTCCACCGGCGCCAAAGTGCTCGGCAATATCGAGGTCGGCACGGGTGCCAAGGTCGGCGCCGGCAGTGTCGTGCTGGAAAATGTTCCTCCGCACACCACAGTGGTCGGGGTGCCAGCACGCAAAGTGGGCAAGCCGTGCTCGGATCTGCCTTCACGCACCATGGACCAGAATGTGCTCAACGATGAATCGGCCTTAAACGGATAGCAGGCGATGTAACACTGCGGTCACATGGCCTGCCGATACTGAAGCCCCTTCAGTTCAAGGTGAGCCTGCGTGGCATGGTTGACAATATCGTTCCTCTGAAACCTCTGCATCGAGAAGAGTCGAGCGTCGGCGCGGTCGAGCTGCGTTCACAGTTTTTCGACATTCTGCGCCACAGTCGCGTCAGCGTTCTCTACCAGCCCATCGTCGATTTCAAGCGACAGAACATCTTTGGTTACGAGTCTCTGGTGCGCGGACCATCCGACAGTCCTCTGCACAGCCCGGTCATGTTGTTCGACCTGGCGCGTCGCGAGGAACGACTGACAGAACTTGATCTGCTGTGCCGCAAGGCTGGCATTCAAGGTTTCCAGGAACGCCGTCTTGCCGGCAAGCTGTTCCTGAATGCCACGCCTCAGGGCCTGATGGAGCCACAGCATCGATCCGGTCTGACGCTGGAATTTCTGCACAGCCTGGGTCTGACACCTGCGGATGTCGTCATCGAGATCACGGAACAATATCCGCTGACCGACTTCGCCTTCATGGACCACGCACTTTCGCATTATCGTGCGATGGGTTTCGAGATCGCGATTGACGACCTCGGCGCGGGTTACTCCGGACTGCGCCGCTGGTCGGAGCTGCGCCCCGAATATGTGAAGATCGATCGCCATTTCATTCAGGGTATCCACGAAGATCCCATCAAGCAGTCGTTCGTCCGCTCGATCGTCGACATCGCCGGCGGGCTCGATTGCCGGGTGATTGCCGAGGGAATCGAGAGCCAGGAAGAGAGCACCACGCTGGTGGACATGGGCGTCACCTATGGCCAGGGCTACTATTTCTCCAAACCCCAGGCGTCGCCACCCTATATGCTCTCGAAGGCACTCTTCCGAACACCGTCGCGAGCGCGCAGCACCGGACTGTTGTGGCAAAGCCGCGAGAACATCGCTGACCTGCTGCACAAGGTGCCGTGCCTGCGGGAAGACAACACGCTGGAGGAGTCCTATCAACTGTTTGCGGCCGATGAACACCTCACGGCTATTGCCGTTGTCGACTCTGAACAAAAACCCGTCGGGCTGGTTCGACGCAGCAATCTTTACGCGACATTCTCGTCGCAGTATGGTCGCGCGCTGCATGGGGCCAAGGCGGTGAAGAGTTCCATGGACCGATCCTTTGTTCAAGTCGACAAATTCAGCAAGATCGAGGACGTCAGCAGCCTGGTGACCGACAGCATGCGAACGCAGCTCGAGGCCGATTTCGTCATCGTAGAGGACGGCGGCTACGCGGGACTTGGCAAGGTCCTCGGGTTGCTCAAAAAGATCACCGACCTGCAGATTCGCAATGCACGCTATGCCAATCCACTCACGCTTCTGCCTGGCAATGTTCCAATCTTTGAATATCTGGATCAGTTGATCACTGCACAGGCCGCGTTCACCGTGGCCTACTGCGACATCGACAACTTCAAGCCGTTCAATGATGTCTACGGTTACGCAGAGGGAGACAAGGTCATCAAGCTGATCGCGGAAATTCTTCGTGAAAACATCGATTCACGAGTCGACTTCGTGGGCCATGTCGGCGGCGACGACTTCATCGTCATCTTTTCCTGCAGCGACTGGATGCAGCGCTGCCGCAATATCCTCACGGAATTCGAACAGCAGGTTCCGGATCTGTACAGGCCGGAAGACATACTGCAGGGAGGAATTCTGAGTCAGGGACGAGACGGCGAAGAGCGGTTCTTTCCGATCATGACACTCTCCATCGGCGTGGTCATACCGAATGCACGCAACAACATCACGCATGATGACGTCGCGAACATGGCCAGTCAGGCCAAGCATCACGCCAAGACGATGAGTGGCAACAGTCTCTACGTCGAACGCCGGATGAATGCCTGAGCCGGCGTTCGACGCACTTGAAACGTTCGATCAAAATCAGGCCGTGTTGAAAGCTGAGTCCACGAATGCGAGAACACGCAAGCGCCGTGCTTACTCCCTGACGATGGCCAGACGAAATCCGATGAAAGGTCGACGCGCGCCGGGGTCTGCCGCACCACGAACTGCTGTTCTTATGTTGTTCTCGACATCGTTGAATGATCCCCCGCGCATGACCCAGAGCGCATCTTCCTGCAGATTGACAGACGCATAGTCGGGATCAAAGGGATAGGGTAGATAAGGGCTGCGCGTCCATTCCCAGACATTTCCGCTCATGTCACTGAGGCCATAGGGACACTCCGGACAGGGAATGCTGCCCACGGGCACTGTCCCGGCACCTCCGAAATTCGCCCTGTCCTTGCGCACGAGGTTGCCCCAGGGATAGATCCTCGGCTCGGTTCCCCGCGCGGCCTTCTCCCACTGGGCTTCATCCGGCAGTGTCAGGTGCCAGCCATTGGACAACAGGCTGCGAAGCTCAGCCGGAGCCTGCTCGGATGAGGTCAGTTCCACCTCAAGCCAGCGGGCATATGCCAGTGCATCCGTCCATGACACTCCGGCGACCGGATGATTGCCAGCGACCGCGTCGGGCATTTCCACAAGACGGTAGTTGGCGTCCTCCATGAAGACCGCAAACTGATCCATGGTGGTTTCATAGCGGGCGATATAGAACTGGGGCAAATCCACCGTCCCCTGCCTGCGGGATTCGGACCAACGCTCGTTTTCGAACGCCATTGGATCGATCAGCGGATTGCTGCCCATGGGGAAAGGGCCGGCGGGAATCTCGACAAAGCCAAGCAGAGGCTCATCGGGGAGCTGCCATGACTGCGCTGCAAAAACAGGTCCTGGTTCTGCGGCGGTCACAGGGTTTACAGGCGTCTGTGCGTGCGCGACTCCGAGCAGCAGTCCACTCGCAGACAGTGCGGTCACCAGCGCTCTGCACCACACTGACTTTGTGCTGGCATCACTGCCGGTATCTACCGCAAGCAGCCTGCTGATCGGGCTCATCTGAACTCGCTTGAAAAGGTTGTGTGCAACGGGAACTCCCTGCAGCACGATCAAAGGACACTGGCCACTGACATCTGGCAGGCGTGAGACCAGCCGTGCTCGCAGGCGCGCTGGTATAACTCGGACTCGGGCATTTCCAGAAGGTTCTGCCCACCCTCACGCAACAACAAGCGCAGATCGAAGGCGCGCGGGTCAGCCACCATCGCCCGCTCAGGTTCGAGCAGGTTCAGACATCCGGCCTGGAACCGCAGTTCACAGGCTCGCGCAAAAAAGCCGAGTGCACGCTCCGGGTCCTGCTCGGCGACGTCACCTCGGATGTAGTGCGCACCAATCTCGTTGCAGGCCCAGCCAGAATTGTCTGCACAATAGTTCGATTCGATGAGCAGCAACCTGTCGCAGGCGGTTGCGCGGCCTTCGCTACATGCCTGAGCCCAGAATGGAACACTGTCGCCAACATGTCGCCCATCCGTCTTGCCGATCAAGGTCATGGTCGCGAAGAACACGATCCAGACGGCCATGTGGGCCAGGTTGGCTCTGCGACTGGGAATGACACCAAGGCCGATTCGCTCGAGCGACTTGTTGTCCCGCAGTCGCTGCACGGCTCGGTCAATCCATTGCACGCTGAGGTTAAGCAGCGGCACGCAAAGCAACTTGTCATAGAAGGTAGGCGCGCCGAAAGCACTCAGGATGCTGTACAAGGCGAACACGCCAAGTCCATAGAGAATGCCAAACACCAATTTGCCCGGAGGTGTGCGGGGGGATGTGGACGGATCAGTGACAAGCAGATGCAGACCAAGGAACACCGCCGTGGGAATCTCCGAGTCCAGGAAATAGGGAACACCAGTGATGGCGTAGTAGAGAGCACTCAGCCCGAACAACACTGCCGCCGCCGAGGCAGCAATCAAGGTGATCGAGAAGAAGTACATGACAACCAGCCCGCCCAAGAACAGGTAGGTGTAGATCCCAGGCGCGAGACTAAGGGTGGACGCAATCTGCGGTCCCCACGTGATGTCAGTGGAATTGGTGAGAATCAGCACGAGTGAGAACAAACCCAGCGTGAACGCAGAAGGATTGAAGATATGAGTGCTCTTGCCGTCACGATTCCAGCGGACGAATTCCTTGCCCATGAATCCCACGGCGATCATCATGAATTGCAGATAGAACCAATCATCTCGGAACCACATGAAGAGGTTGGTACTGAAAATGATCGGAAAGGGTCCGAAGCCCAGCAGATAGTTATCGCGGCGCGTCCACGCCATGAGAATATCGAACGCATAGGCGAACAGGAGCTGAGCGAGAAGCAGAAGCGCATGTTCCTGCACAGGCGGCCAATGCCAGCCCCAGTAGGTGTACACCGACAGATGCACCATGGCCTGAATGTAATGTTGGGGTTTTGGTGCAGTGAGGACAAAGGACTTCTTGTTTCCAGACGCGCTGGTCCGGACGTACATTAGCACGAGCCAGATGGTCAACACAGCGGTGGCGACCCAGAAAGACCACACCAAGGTCTGATTTCCCTGGACTCGAGGCAGGAAGGACAACAAAAAGAATGCAGTGGTGAAAACGGCAGGTACTGCCAGAAGGCTGCGACCGGTAATGCGTTTCGATGACTCGGGGGCCAGTGCGGCACTCGCACCCGATGATCGTTGAGACTTGGAAAAATTGGCGGACTTCTTCTTGTCGGAATAAGACTGCATGGACTTCACTCTTTGTACCATGTTGCGTGGTGGATGATCTTAAACCAGCACATCAGCCAATACAATTTGCAGGAATTCCACAGAAATCCCGAACCGAACGCAGGCCGCAACGTCCTCAGCAACTAGGTGGCATTTTTCTTTGGCATATGAATACGGCTCCCGTATCATCGGCGGGTCCGACATTTTCGAGTAAATCAATAGATCCTAAGCCTGCCAATCACCCCACCCAATCAGGAAAATCAAATGAAAAAGACCATAATTGCTGCAAGCCTGTTGCTGGCTGGAGCCGGAGCGTTTCTGACAGCCTCTGCACAACAGCAGGAGCCCACACCAGAACAACTCGCAGTCAGTGCTACCGAAACCCGTCAAGGTGTGTTCAAACTGCTTTCCTACAACATGGGTACCATCAGTGGTATGGCCAGAGGAACTGTGGAATTCGATGCAGCGATTGCCGAACGCAATGCCAACAGAATCGCCATGCTGGCTCCGATGATCCCGGAGCTGTTTGCAGCCCGAGATACACGAGCCTTTACAGTGGAAACAGAAGCCCTTCCGCTGATCTGGGATTCAATGGACGAGTTCAATCAGAAGGCGGTGAATCTTGTGAATGCAGCCAATGCATTTGCAGAAATCGCACGAGCCGGCGACAGAACAGCAACGATTGCAGCAGTTCGAGCTTTCGGTGGGGCGTGCGGGAATTGCCACGAGACGTTCCGCGCCGACTAAGCACCGGATATTGCAAAGCCCGCGCGACGCCTGACTTTTCAAGTGTCAGCGCGGGCCATCAAATTTGAAAAACCGAGCCATGGCTAGACGATCCTCTTCTGTAAGGCGGCTCGTGTTATGAGCTATGACAGACTCCATCTCGCCACCGACATACTCCTCATCTGGTTTCATTCCCAGAAACAGGAAGAATGCAAAATCATCAACGCTCCAATTCCGCAGTGCATCGAGATTGATCGGATCTGCATGACTTTCGCCGATAGTGGCACCGCCAAATTCCTGATCAGTATGCGGAATACCCAGAGAATTTCGCGGAGTGTGACACTCTCCACAATGCCCGAGATTTCTGGCCAGATAGGCACCGCGAGCAACGACCGGATCAGAAATAGCTACGGGCTTGGCAGTCCCCAAGTCAGCTAGAAGGTTCCAGCCAGCCATCATCCAGTTTCCAAGCCAAACTGGCAGATCATGCTCTCCTGTATCGTTTTCAACAGGCTCCAGCGACATCAAGTAAGAGCCCATATCAATCACATCCTGGTCACTCAACCCCGAGTACGCTCGGTAGGGAAACGCCGGGAAATAGAAACCGCCGTCAGGTCTCCTACCGTGCCTGATGGCACGAACGAAATCGTCCGCAGACCAATTCCCTATACCGGTGGAAATATCTGGAGTGATATTGGGAACACGGAAAACGCCAAAGTCCGACTCCAGCGCCATGCCACCGCTGAGAGAATTGCCTTGGTCCGGATTGATGTGACAACTGACACATCCTCCTGCCGTGACAAGATACTCACCTCGCTGCAAGGTGGCGATGTCTTCTGAGAATTGGTAGCTCTCCAAAGAGGGAAGCCTGAAGAGCAAGAAAGCAAATGCACCAACCAGAGCAATCAGCGCAACCAGCAGAACGCTTCTCATGAGACTCCCTAAACCTACTGACAAGTCTGTCTTCGTCTGATGATGATAAGGCCTGCATTTGAATGCAGCGCGTAAATCGTATCCCCATTAAGCACAAAACCCCAAGCAGAAGTTCTGCTTGGGGTTTG
>CAYQBR010000018.1:0-14480 GCA_964415735.1 uncultured Klebsiella sp.
TCGTGGACGGAATGACATCGGCGCTGCGGGGATCGATTTCCATCGCCATGCGCAGAGCGCGACCGAAGGCCTTGAAGACGGTCTCGATCTGGTGGTGGGAATTCACGCCGCGCAGCGTGTCGATGTGCAGGGTGACCAGCGCGTGATTGACGAAGCCCTGGAAGAATTCATGGAACAGATCGACATCGAAGCCGCCCACGGCGCCGCGCGTGAAGGGAATGTGATACTCCAGGCCGGGACGACCGGAGAAGTCGATCACCACGCGCGAGAGCGCCTCATCCAGCGGCACATAGGCGTGGCCGTAGCGACGGATGCCCTTGCGGTCCAGCGCCTTGTTGAAGGCCATGCCCAGGGTGATGCCGAGATCTTCCACGGTGTGGTGCGCATCGATGTGCAGGTCGCCTACGGCCTTGATGTCGAGATCGATCAGCCCGTGGCGCGCCACCTGGTCCAGCATGTGGTCCAGGAAGGGCAGCCCCGTCTCGCAGCGCAGATCGCCCTTGCCGTCGAGATTGACGGACACCTTGATCTGGGTTTCCTTCGTGTTGCGTTCCACTGTGGCTTGTCGTGATGACATCAATGCTCCTCGCATTCGCGCCCTGGCCATCGCATGCGGCCGGTTTCAGGTGGCGGGCATTATACGGGCAGGCCTGCGGCTTTTGAAAGCGCGGATACCGCCGCGCACGGCCCACAGGAGCCCCGGAATCCGTGATTTTCCCGACACTTCCGCTGCGCGAGCGATGCGCCCTGTGGCGGCCATGGGTTACACTTCCGCCTCCTCATTCATGGCGGGAAGGCCGCACGGGCACGCCGGAACCACACGATGTTGAAACTGCTCAAGACACTTGCACTCGCTTTGGCCTCTCTGGGCATCCTGTTGCTGATCGCCGTGATGGCGGCGTTCGTGCTGATCGATCCGGCGCGCTACCGCAGTGCGCTGGAGTCCGCCTTCAACAGCCAGAGCGGCCTGCAGCTCGAGATGGCCGGCGAGATCGCCTGGACGCTGCGCCCGCAATTCGGCATCACCGTGAACGATGTCCGCCTGCGCAGCCCGGACTCGCCCATGGAACTGGCCTCGCTGGCGCTGCTGAACATCCGGCTGGAACCACGCGCCCTGCTGGAGGGGCGGCTGGCGCTGCAGGAACTGCAGATCGAAGGCCTGCACATGAACTGGCTGGTCGACGAGAACGGCCGCAGCAACTGGCAACGTGGCACCCCTGCCAGCAGCACCGCCAGCACCACGCCCAGTGCTGGCGGGGGCGCCGCCAGCGCCAGCCTCGTGGACTCCAGCCGCATTGAGCACATCGGTGTGCGCAACGCCAGCCTGGCCCTGCAGGATCGTCAGCGTGGCCTCAATCTGCGCCTGCATGATCTGCGCGCGGATGCCACGGGGGCCAATCTGCGCGGCAGCCGCTTCCCCTTGCAGCTGGCTTTCTCCCTGACTCGGGACGACTCCGGGCGGCAGGCCGTGTTCGACATCGCGACGCAGCTGCGCGTGGACCGCGCCGCCGGCAGCGCCAGCGTCGAGGAGCTGACACTCAAGCTCAATCCGCTGCAGCTGCAGGGCAGGCTCGCCGTGGAGAACCTCAACGGCACTCCCCGCTGGCAGGGCAGCCTGCAGAGCAATCGGTTTCCGCTGAACGACTTCCTGGACCTGCATGTGCGACCGGACGCTCCCGAGCCCGCCGCCGCAGCGCTGGCGCAGGACTTCGACCCGACCCGCGACCAGGCCAGCCTGAGCATCGACTTCAGCGGGGACGCCAGTGCGCTCGACATCCCCAGCCTGCGCCTTCTGCTGGACGAGAAGCAGATCGACATCCGGGCCACCTGGACGGGGGCCGGCCCGACCACGCCCGCGCGTCTCACCTACAGCCTCATCGGCAATGCCCTGGACTTCAACGGCACGCCAGCGTCGCCTGCGGCTGAGCCTGCCGCCGCAGAACCCGCAGAGCCGGCAACGCCCCCCGCCGTGGCGCCGCCGGTCACTACCGCGACCACGGACATCGCCCTGCCCGTTGACCTGCTGCGCAGCCTCGACGTGGAAGGCACGCACAGCATTGCCTCTCTCGCTGTCGGCGGCCTGCAGTTCGGCACCGTCGATGCACGCCTCACCGTGAGCAATGGTCGCCTGAGCCTCAACCTGCGCCCGACCGAGTTCTACGGCGGCCAGTTGACCGCGGCGCTGAACTACGACACACGCCAGCCGACGCCGGCCATGAGCAGCATCGTGTCGCTGCAGAATCTGGATGTCGCCCAGCTGGCCCGACAATACCCGGCTGCCGGCTTCGCCCAGGGACGCCTCAACCTGGAGTCCTTCCACACCGCCCAGGGCAGCAGCAGTGGGCAGCTGCTCGGCTCGCTGAACGGCTCGACGAGCTTCAGCCTGGCCGACAATGCCATCGACATCGGCATCGTGAAGCAGGTTTTCTCGGCGATCTCCGTGCTCAGTCCGGCAGGTTCCGGCGACCTGGCTCAGCAATGGCCGGATGTCGTGAACTTTGCCAGTGTCGAGGGCAGCCTGAGTTTCGCGAGTGGCATCGCCAGCGGCCAGCAGCTCAAGCTGCAGATGGACAATTTCGAGATCACCGCCAGCGGCGGTATGGACCTGGCGCAGGAGCGCTTCGACTATGCCGCCCTGATCACCGTCTATGGCGAACCGGCGGTGCAGACCATTCCGGTGGCGCCGCTGTACCAGAACGTCGGCTGGCCCGTGCAGTGCAGCGCTCGCTTCGACGCCCAGTACAGCCAGTACTGCGGACCGGACTTCGCCCGCGTGCGCGACCTGTTCGTGGAGATCTCGCGCAATCAGGTGCAGCGCCGGGTGCAGGATGCCGTCACGGACCAGGTGCCGGCCGATCTGCAGGATGCCGCGCGCAGCCTGCTCGACCGCGCCCTGCGCTGAGACAGGCCGCACATGCCCAGCCCCGCCTTCACCGACACCGTACTGCAGTGGTTCGCCGAGCATGGCCGCCACACCCTGCCCTGGCAGCAGAACCCGACACCCTATCGCGTCTGGGTGTCCGAGATCATGCTGCAGCAGACCCAGGTCAGCACCGTCATCCCCTATTTCCAGCGCTTCATGGCGCACTTCCCCGATGTGCAGGCCCTGGCCGCCGCCCCGCTGGACGAGGTGCTGCATCTGTGGACAGGCCTTGGCTATTACGCCCGCGGCCGCAATCTGCATCGCAGCGCGCAGATTCTCTGCACCCAGTGGCAAGGGGAGTTCCCGCGCACGGTTGACGCGCTGTGCGATCTGCCCGGCATCGGCCGCTCCACGGCCGGCGCCATTCTCGCGCTGGGCTGCGGCGTGCGGGCGCCGATCCTGGACGGCAACGTGAAACGCGTGCTGTGTCGCTTCCATGGCATCGAGGGCTGGCCGGATCAGCCCGCGGTGCAGAAACGTCTGTGGGGGCTGGCGGAAGCGGCCACGCCGGCAGAGGGCTTTGCGGCCTACACTCAGGCCATGATGGATCTGGGCGCCACCGTGTGCACGCGCAGCCGTCCCGCCTGTCAGCAGTGCCCGCTGGCCGCGGGCTGTCAGGCGCTGGCAACCGACAGCGTGGCGGCACTGCCTTCGCGCAAGCCGACGCGCGCCGTGCCGCAGCGCGCCGTCTGCATGCTGATGTGCCGCCTGCCCTCTGGGCAGGTTATGCTGGAAAAGCGCCCTCAGAGCGGCATCTGGGGCGGGCTGTGGAGCTTTCCGGAATTCGCCGATGTCGCTGCGGCGCAGCAGTTTCTGGTCGGGCAATGGCCCGGACACGACCTGCCGCAGCAGACCTGGCCCGTGCTCAAGCACACCTTCAGCCATTTTCAGCTGCAGATCACGCCGCTGCTGGTGCAGGTCCCGAACGAGTTGCCCGGCGTCATGGAGACAGGGCGCCGGCTCTGGTACGCTGCTGGCCCGGACGCTGCCGCGCCCGCCGCCACAGTCGGCCTCGCGGCACCGGTGCTGGAGCTGCTGCGGCGCAGTGCCGCCCAGCGTGCCGGCTGACGCGGACCGCCAGATCAACGTCCCACTCATTGCAAGTTGCAAGGAAACCGCCATGTCCCGAACCGTGTTCTGTCGCAAGTATCAGCAGGAATTGCCCGGCCTCGATGCGCCACCCTATCCGGGCAGCAAGGGGCTGGAGATCTTCGAGCAGGTGTCGCGCCAGGCCTGGCAGGAGTGGCTGAAGCAGCAGACCATGCTGATCAACGAGAAGCAGCTGAGCATGATGAATCCGGATCATCGTCGCTATCTGCAGGACGAAATGCAGAAGTTCCTGAACAACGAAAGCCACGACACGGCGGCCGGCTACGTGCCCCCGCAGGCCTGAAATCTCGCGCTTGACTCGGCCCGCGGTTCGCAGGTTTAATACGCGCCTTGTCAAAACCGGCGGCAGGCACATGCCCGCAAGCCCGCAGTTTTCTTGACGCCCAGGTAGCTCAGTCGGTAGAGCAGAGGATTGAAAATCCTCGTGTCGGTGGTTCGATTCCGCCCCTGGGCACCAACCACAAATCCCAGCACTTCCCAGATCGTCCAACAGCCCCTAAGTATTACAAGGCTTAGAGCCAAATAGCGTCCAACGGCGTCTTCATTTATCCCGTGCCATCCAACTCGTTTTGGGGGTACCATCGGGGGTATCTGACAAAGCTGACTTGGAGATACCCCCAAATGGCACTTACAGATGTCGCTGCCAAGCAGGCGCTCCCGAAGGACAAGGACTACAAGCTCAGTGTAGAAAAGGGGCTGTACCTACTCGTTAAGACGAATGGCGCCAAATACTGGCGCATGAAGTACCGCTTTGCCGGGAAGGAAAAGACACTGGCCCTGGGCGTTTACCCAGAAGTGAGCCTCAAGACAGCAAAACTTGAGTGCGAGAAGGCCCGCGTCAAGTTGGCCAATGGCATTGACCCCAGCCAGATTAAACAGACGCAAAAATCCCTCCTGAGAGAAACCCACGCCAACAGCTTCCAAAGCGTCGCAACCGACTGGTATGAGCTGACAAAGCCGCGATGGACTGACACCACGGCGAACAAGCAGCTCTGGCTTCTTGAGAAGAACTTATTTCCGTGGATTGGATCGGTGCCATTGGCTGAGCTGAAGCCCACGCACATTCTGAAGGCGTTACGCCGCATTGAAAGTCGCGGCGCCATCGAAACCGCGCACCGCGCCAAGCAAGTTGCTGGGCAAGTGTTCCGATATGGCGTCGCCTCTGGGCTGATCGAAAGCGACCCGACACGCGACCTGTCAGGCGCTCTGGCCCCCAAAAAGACTCGGCATCACCCCGCCATCACAGATCCCATGGAAGTCGGCAAACTCCTGCGCGACATTGATCGCTATCGGGGCACCTACATCGTCAGAGCGCTGCTGGCCATAACGCCATTGGTATTCCAGCGCCCCGGAGAAATCAGGCGAATGGAGTGGAAGGAAATCGACTTCGACAAAGGCCTCTGGGAGATCCCTGCGTCCAAGATGAAAATGAAGGAGCCGCACATTGTTCCGCTTTGCTCACAAGCCATTGCGATCCTAAAGGACATCCAGCCACTCACAGCATGGGGCGACTATGTGTTTCCTAATGAGAGAAGCCGGAAGACGCCTGTCAGCGACGGCACCATCAACAAGGCGCTTCGCAATCTGGGGTACACCAGCGACAAGCTGACTGGCCATGGCTTCAGGGCGATGGGGCGAACCATGCTGGACGAAATTCTGGAATTCCCACCGCACTTGATCGAACAGCAAATCAGTCACGCCGTGCGCGACCCACTGGGGCGAGCCTACAACCGCACCTCCCACCTGCCCCAGCGCATAAAGATGATGCAAGCGTGGGGGGACTACCTGACGAAGCTCAAAAGCGGCGCCGAGGTACTGCCACTTCGGCAAGGTTCGCTGTAAAGTCCAAAGCAAACGGAACCAGAATAACGACCAGGAAGCCAAACAATGTCAGCACTTCAATCCCTGCTGGACGCCTTTCGAAGCAATGCCGTCACCGAGCGCGAGAAAGGAAACTACTTCGAGCAGTTGGTTAAAACCTACTTGCTCAATGAGCCCTCCTACCGGGATTTGTTCAACGGGAAGGTCTATCTCTGGGAAGAGTGGCGAAAACACCGGATGTCCCAAGGCCACACCGACCCCGGTCCCGATGCCGGCATCGACTTGGTAGCAGTCGAGGATGTTGCTGATACCCCTCGCGTGTTCGCCATACAAGCCAAGTTCTATGCGGAAGACTCGAAGATCCGCAAGAACGACGGCATCGACTCTTTTCTCAGCGCCATGGGCAAACACCCCTATACCAATGGCCTGTTGTTTCTCACGACCTACAAGGCAAGCGCCCATGTCATCGACCTGATGAAGAAGCGGGACAAACCCGTAAACATCGTGTCACTTACCGATCTGGAGGCCAGTCTGATTGACTGGTCGAAGTATCAGACCAACAAGCCCCCTGTGCTGAAGGAAAAGAAGACACTGAGGACGCACCAGCGCACGGCACTGTCACGCGTGCAAGCAGGCCTGGCGCAAGCTGATCGCGGCAAATTGATAATGGCCTGTGGTACGGGCAAGACCTTCACAGCTCTAAAAGTTGCGGAAACTCTTGCCGGAAAAGGCAAACGCGTACTGTTCTTGGTGCCAAGCCTGTCTCTGCTTTCTCAAACACTCACGGAATGGACGCAGGAGAGTGCAATCCCTCTGCACAGTTTTGCTGTGTGCTCCGATGGCGACGTCGGCAAGAAGAAGTCGGATGACGATGACTTCAAAATGCTGATTCACGAGCTTCGTTACCCGGCCACAACAGAACCCAAGCGCCTGGCCGTCGAAATGAACAATCGCCACGACGACGAGCACATGACCGTCGTGTTTTCGACCTATCACTCGATTCAAGTAATCAGCGACGCTCAGCGTGAGTACGCGCTGAGCGAATTCGACTTGATCATCTGCGACGAGGCCCACCGCACAACCGGCGCGACCTTTGGCGAGGACGACGAAAGCGCTTTCGTGAAAGTTCACGACAATGATTTCTTGCAAGCCAGAAAACGTCTTTACATGACAGCGACGCCACGTATTTACGGTGAAGGCGCTAAAGCAAAAGCTGACCAGGACAATGTTGCGCTTTTCTCGATGGACGACAAATCACTGTATGGCGATGAGCTTCATGTCATCACCTTCTCTGAAGCCGTGAAGCTGGGATTGCTGTGCGACTACAAAGTGATCGTGCTGGCTGTCGAAGAGTCCCACATCAATCGCCGCCTTCAGTCACTGTTGAAAGATGAAAACAACACGCTAAAGGTGGATGACGCCGCAAAAATCGTCGGCTGCTGGAAAGCGCTGGCGAAGCTCGGAACACAGGAAGAACTGATGGGCGACTCAGAGCCCATGCACCGCGCTGTGGCATTCTGCCAAGTCATTGAAGCGCAGAAGGGCGGAAAGGTGCACAAGGTCAGCTCAAAGCAAATTTCGGGCATGTTCCAGCAGGTAGTGGAAGCCTACCAGCAACAGGAAGAAGTCGAAGCAGGCGCGAAGTTGATCTGCGAAGCGGCGCACGTCGATGGCAGCATGAGCGCTGGCGAAAAGGAGGAAAAGTTGAACTGGCTGAAGGCCTCCATTCCGGATGACACCTGCCGCATCCTGAGCAATGTGCGCTGCCTGTCCGAAGGCGTCGATGTTCCAGCGCTCGACGCAGTAATTTTTCTCACACCACGTAATTCGCAGGTGGACGTGGTGCAGTCAGTTGGTCGCGTCATGCGCCAGACACCTGATGGCACGAAAAAGCGCGGCTATGTGATTCTACCCGTTGTAATCCCGGCGGGCGTAGAGCCGCACATCGCCCTGGACGACAACAAGACTTACAAAGTTGTCTGGCAGGTACTTCAGGCACTTCGCTCCCACGATGATCGCTTCGACGCCATGATCAACAAGCTGGAACTGGCAGGAAACGACAAGTCGAAGATGGAAGTTATCGCCATCACCGACAAGATCCAACGCAAGCAAACCAAGTCCGCAGATCGAACCGCCAAGGGCAGTTACACCATTGGCGAACCCGTCAAGAAATACAGTAAAAGTGACAACCTGGATTTACAGTTTGAAGTCAGTGAAATCGAACGTGCCCTCTATGCCAAAGTAGTACAAAAGTGCGGCAACAGAAGCCACTGGGAGGACTGGGCGAATGACATCGCCAAAATTGCACGCACTCATATAGACCGTATCAACGCCATATTGGGCAACCCAGCAAATGCCAATGAACTAGCCGCATTCAATCGTTTTGCCGCCGAATTGCGCGACGACTTGAACGACAGCATTACGGACGGAGAGATTGTAGAAATGCTCGCACAGCATCTGATCACCAAACCGGTGTTCGATGCGCTTTTTGAAGGCTACAGCTTTGCCCAGCACAATCCCATGAGCCAGGCCATGCAAGGGGTGCTGGATGTGTTGCATGAACACAACTTGGACAAGGAAGCCAACACGCTGGAAAAGTTCTATGCCAGTGTGAAGCTGCGCGCCGAAGGCATCACCAATGCCGAGGGCAAGCAGAAAATCGTGGTGGAGCTTTACGACAAATTTTTCCGCAACGCTTTTCCAAAAATGACCGAGCGCCTGGGCATTGTCTACACTCCCGTGGAGGTTGTGGATTTCATCATCCACAGCGTGAACCACATTCTGCAAACCGAATTCGGCCAGACGCTGGGAAGCAAGGGCGTACACATCATTGATCCGTTCACCGGTACCGGCACCTTCATCACTCGCTTGATTCAGTCAGGTCTGATCCAGCCGGAAGAGCTTCCGCACAAGTACCAGCATGAGATCCATGCCAACGAGCTGGTACTGCTAGCCTATTACATTGCTGCGATCAACATCGAAGCCGCCTACCACGACAAAGTGTTGGGAAATTACACTCCGTTTGAAGGCATCTGTCTGACTGACACCTTCCAGATGTATGAGAAGGACGATTTGGTGGATACGCTGTTGGAGGACAACAGCGCACGCCGCAAGCGCCAAAAGGAGCTGGATATACGTGTGATTGTGGGAAATCCACCTTATTCAATCGGCCAGAAAGAGGAGAGCGAGGATACCAAGCGAGTCGCATATCCAACACTGGATGCGCGAATACGCTCAAGTTATGCGGCACGCTCTAACGCAACACTCGCCAAGGGACTCTATGACAGCTACATCAGGGCGATCCGCTGGGCCAGTGACAGAATCGGCAATTCAGGGGTTATTGGATTTGTTACTGGCGCTGGGTGGATTTCCACAAATACTTTCGACGGATTGCGTAAATGCCTCGCGGATGAATTTTCTAGCATCTATGTGTTTCACCTCCGCGGAAACCAGCTCACTAGCGGAGAAACCTCACGTAAAGAAGGTGGAAAGATTTTTGGCAGCGGCAGCCGTGCGCCGATTGCCATATCACTTCTAGTCAAAAATCCGAAAGCCACTAGTCATGGCCAGATTCAATTCCACGATATTGGAGACTACCTCAGCCGCGAGGAAAAGCTGAAGAAGATCGCTACTTATAAGAGCATAAACGGTATAGCGCAGTGGCAGCGGATCACCCCCGATGAGTACGGAGACTGGCTGAAACAGCGTGATGATAGCTTCAACCAATTCATTGTCCTGGGGGACAAGAAGGGCAGCGCACCCATACTGTTCGATAATTTCTCATTAGGAGTCGTGACAAACCGCGATGCCTGGGCCTACAACGCAAGTCGGAGCAAACTGGAGGTCAACATGAGCAATATGATTGACTTCTACAACGCCGAAGTAGGGCGATTCAATGCTTCGCACCCAGGTCACGACCGCAAGGCGCGTCAGGCGAAGGTAGATGGATTTATTGATACCGACCCAACTTGCATCAGCTGGACACGCGCCCTTAAGCAAGATCTTAGCAAGGGCCACACTTACGCTTTCGAGGGCAAATGCATGGTTCCCAGCATGTATCGCCCCTTCACCAAGCAATGGCTGTACTTCAACCGTCGTTTTAACGAAATGGTTTACCAGATGCCGCGAGTCTTTCCAGACGCAACAGCGAAGAACTTGGTGATCTGTTTGGCCGGAGCCGGAGCAAAACACAGCTTCTGCTGCATAATCACAGACACGCTTCCAAATTTGGGAATGGTAGATATAGGCGTAACACAATGTTTTCCGCTCTACCTGTATGACGAAGCCGCCCAAGCCTTAGATGACGATCTCTTTGCCAACTCGGTTAGGGGGGAAGGATTGCGCCGTCGTGACGCGATCCCTGATGCTAGCCTGACCCACTTCCAAAGTGCCTATCCTGATGAGCAGATAGGCAAGGAAGACTTGTTCTACTACATCTATGGCATCCTCCATTCACAGGACTACCGTGAGCGCTTTGCCGATAATCTGAGCAAAGAACTGCCGCGCATCCCCGAGGTGAGGATGGCCGCTGACTTCTGGGCCTTCAGCAAAGCGGGCCGCGCCCTGGCTGATCTGCATCTGAACTATGAAACTGTCGAGCCCTACCCGCTGACCATCGAAGCCAAGGGCCCCCTCACCGACTCGGATTACCGCGTGGTGAAGATGAAGTTCGCCAAAAAGGGTGACAAGAGCTCGGTCATCTACAACAACCGCATCACAATCAAGGGTATCCCCAACGCGGCCTGGGACTATGTAGTCAATGGCAAAGCTGCACTCGACTGGGTAATGGAGCGCCAAGCCGTACGTACCGACAAGGCCAGCGGCATCGTCAATGACGCGAATGACTGGGCCTATGAAACGATGGGCAACCCCAAATACCCGCTGGAACTGTTCTTGCGCGTGATCACGGTGAGCATGGAAACCATGAAAATCGTCAATTCACTCCCAAGGCTGGATATCTGATGCCGAATTTCACGCCACCATTTTCGGAATTCGAGAACACCGACAATTTCGACTATTGGCGTCTATGTGACGAATTGTCTGTAATGCAGGCAGCACTGCTAACCATCGGCGTTGATCCTGGCAGTGGTGATGGTGCCTACTGTGAGAGTTGGCAAACACACGAACGACCGAGAGGGTATGAGGCTGCCAAAACATCAATATCAAATGCACTGAAAAGGGGAACAATCGAAGGAAACCTGGTACCTCGATTCGAATACGACAACAATGGAAACACAATCGGCTCTATTGAGGGCAGCATTGACATAAACGAATCGACAGTAGACGTGGAATCTCTGCGAGCTTATTTCGCAAAGAGAGGACTGAAGTCAGGTTTCTTTGCGCTCAGAGAAACAGAGGCCCCAAATTATTTGAACCCTAAAGATGCACGGTATGCTCCGAAACTTGCAGCAGCAATCGGTGCCTGGCAAGCAGTCACAAATCCAGGCAAACGGAGCCCGAAGCAAGCCTTGGAAAAGTGGTTAAGAGAGCACGCTGCTGAGTTTGGCTTGGTGGATGACGACGGCAATCCCGTCAATCAGGCCGTAGAGGACTGCAGCAAAGTGGCTAACTGGAGCCTGACTGGTGGTGCGCCAAAATCATCAGACACCTAATCCACCCTCCCTTTAACACACTGTTTATTAAGCATTTTCTATTTAATTCGAAATTTCCTTCGAACTATCCCTGCTTAGCCCTCCTACCCCTACCAGTTTTTGGGAGGAAAGTTTTCTATATCTTCGCCAGCTTTTTCTGATCCTTTCCCACACCGAACATTGCATCACGTAATGCAACTTCTACTGGGATGCAATCATGTCTACACCGATCCATAGACTTAGAACTGTCATCGAAAACTCGGGGCTTCCGCGCTCCACTCTCTACTTCCGAATGAAGCAAGGCCTTTGGCCAAAACCCATCTCATTAGGTGGGCGAGCAGTTGGCTGGCCATCAAGCGAAGTGGACATCCTGAATGCGGCAAGGATCGCGGGAAAGACAGACGAGGAAATTCGCACGCTTGTTCAGCAGCTTGAATGCGAAAGGAAACTTGCTCTGTGAAAAAGCGGCGGATCAATCCGAACCTGGCGAAGATCCATCGCGCCTACAAGATCGAGGAACTTGCAGATCTTTATGGTGTTCACAAGAACACTGTACGGCACTGGATTCAGGACGGCCTGGAAACGGTCGATGAGCAACGCCCCACGTTGATCCTGGGGCTCAAAGCGGTCGAGTTTCTGAAACTCCGAAAGCAACGCAGGAAGCGCCCTTGCAAGGACAATGAAATCTTCTGCCTGCGCTGCAGATCGCCCAAAGAACCTCTACCTGGGCTCGTCGAATATGTGCCTGTCACTGTGTCATTGGGGAACCTGATAGCCATTTGCCCAGACTGCAGCAGCATCATCAATCGGCGCACGAATCTGACCAAAGCCCTGACGATTTCGCAAGAAATGCAGATCACATTCCCGCAAGCACTGAAACATATAACTGAGAGTGTCCAACTCTCCCTAAATAGTGACTTTTAACGAGAAAGTAAAAACATGAAAACGCACAACGCACAAAACGTGAGAATCAAGCGGGAATACTTCAGCTATTTGAAAGAGGCCATGCGGCAAAGCGAGCAGTCAGTTGACGCTGTGGCAAAGTCATTGGCGAGGTTTGAAGATTACACCGCCCACCGTGACTTCAAGACCTTTCGCCAAGAGCAGGCAGTCGCTTTCAAGAATAAACTGGCGCTTCAAACCGGGCAGTCAGGCGAACGCCTGAGCAAAGCGACGATTCACGCCACCCTGTCGAATTTGCGTCGGTTCTTCCATTGGCTGGCGGGACAACCTGGCTACAAATCTCGCCTGCAGTATTCCGATGCGGAATTCTTCAACCTGTCTGAGAAGGACACCAGGATCGCCACCGCGCGAAGAGAGTCCAGAGTGCCAACATTAGAGCAGGTAAAGCACGTCATTACCCAAATGCCCGCTGGAAGCGACATAGAACGTCGCAATAAAGCCCTGGTGGCATTTACGCTGCTTACGGGCGCGAGAGACAGGGCCATCGCGTCGATGCGGATCAAACACCTCGACACCGTCGCCAATTGCGTTTACCAGGATGGCCGCGAAGTTCAAACAAAGTTCAGCAAGACATTCACAACCTATTTCTTTCCAGTCGGCGAGGAAATACAAGTGATTGTGAAGGACTGGGCCGAATACCTTATCCAGCAGAAACTCTGGGGAATGGACGACCCGCTGTTTCCGTCAACGCTCGTTGTGTGCGGCGAGACCCGTCAGTTCGAAGCAGCGGGGCTTGATCGGAAGTTCTGGAGCAATGCCACGCCGATCCGAAAGATATTCAAAGAGGCCTTCGAGAGCGCTGGCCTTCCCTACTACAACCCGCACAGCATTCGGCATTTGTTGGCTCGCTATGGCCAGACGCTTTGCCAGACGCCAGAGGACTACAAGGCCTGGAGCCAGAATCTGGGGCATGAACAGGTGCTGACGACGTTTTTGAGCTATGGTTATGTTGAGCCTCAAAGACAATCTGAAGTGATGCGGAAACTTGGTACGAGCCGCGCAACGGGCAGTGCCAGACTAAGTATAGAAAGCCTGCTGGAAGAAATGCTTCAAAAGGTCAAATCCAGTCCAATCTAGGCGATGCAGCAGAAATTCCACAAACGAGCACCCCGATTTCGCGCAGATCGGTGATTTCCGCCTGCTAAGTGAGAAAAAGCTTGATGCGAGGCTTTCTTTCGGTAGAATCCAGCTCCCGTTTGTATATACAAATTTTGTGTGTATGATCAATCCATGGAAATCACCTTTTCTCCGGAAATTCAGAAAAAGCTGCTTACTAAGCACAATGTGCGGATGGAAGAAGTAGAGCAATGCTTTTACAACAGGCGCGGAAAACTACTTGAGGATACAAGAGAAAATCACAAAACCAACCCTCCAACGCTTTGGTTCGTAGCCGAAACTGACAAAAGACGAAAACTGAAGGTTGTATTCATTCTTGATGGGGACATTCGTGTAAAGTCTGCTTACGACGCAGACGAAACGAGTATTCGTATATACAAGAAATGTGGCTTCTAGCCGATATATCGTAAGACCCACCGAAATTTGAGGATTGATCAGTGAGCAAGAAAATCGAAGGCACCGCAGAAGCATGGGAGTCTGGTCAACTTGGTACGGATGAAACATTCGTAAAAGTTGCATCGCAAGAGACTCATGACGCTTTGGACAAGTGCATGGAACTCAAGCTGATTTCAATCCGACTGCCAGTAAGTTTGATCGAAGATTTCAAGATGATTGCCGATTACAATCAGATCGGGTACCAGCCATTGATTCGCAAAATGCTGCAAAGATTTGCTACCGCCGAGCTGAAGAGCATGGCAGTGGAACTTTACCGGCAGTCGAAGCAAAGTGAGGAACGAGATCCTGATCCGCAGAAGCTGCAAAAAACAGGCTGATCGCCGCCTCCATTCCCACTTGGGAAATGAGAGCAAGCTGGGGGCACTTTTGGGGGCATGCCTTTAATTTAAGGTCATTAAAGATATTAAAAATCAATAGGATAAATTGTTTTTACCAGTAAGCCCCTGGCACCATCATTCGGAAGCCTCGCGCAAGCGGGGCTTTTTCATTTGGGGCTCACG
>CAYQBR010000019.1:0-14131 GCA_964415735.1 uncultured Klebsiella sp.
TTCTACCGCGGCACCTTCGCCCTGACCCTCACCGACACCCAGCCCTTCTCGCCGCTGGCCAGCGGCACCGACCTGACCTTCGTGCTCAGCCAGACGGGCCAGCTGTGCGTCGGCGAACTCAACCTGGGCTTCCCCCGCATCAGCGGCACCAATGCCATCTGGAACAATGCCAATGGCAATCTGCAGTATGTGGTGGATCTGACGCGGGACGATGACCCGACCACCAACGCCACCGAATTCGCGCTGGGGGAGTTCTTCTACGAGTCTGCCAGCGGCTCGCGCTATGGCACCTTCGCCGGCAACAAGACCTCGCTGTCCACCGAGTGCGCTGATGCGGCCGGCACCGATCCGGATGGCGAGAGCATCGACGAGCTGTTCAGCCTGGCGGAGGACCAGTACCCGGCCATCTTCCCCAGCGGTCCGCACACCTACAATCTGCGCGCCGGCGGCTACACCTACCGTTACTACTACGACAGCCAGGTCTTCCTGGCCGTGCGGCAGGGCGTGGTGTACCTGAACGGCGGGGAATTCGGCAACAACGAGGACCCTGTGCCCTATGGCAGCCTGAGCACGGTGCTGGGTCAGCTCAACGACAAGCCCATCGCGGCCACGGTGCCCACCTCAGCCTTCGGCACCTACCGCATGAGTTTCGGCAACGCCACGCCGTTCTCGCCCTTTGCCGATGGCACCAGTGCCGTGGTGGTGCTGGGCGCGGGGGGTGACCTGTGCCTGGAGGGCGTCTCGCTCGGTCAGCCCTTTGCCCGGCAGTCTTCGCCCTCGCTGGCCATCTGGGAGAATGCCAGCACCGGACTGGTGTTCACGCTCGATCTGTCGGCCCTCTCCAGCACCACGATGACCCTCGACGTCAATGCCACCTCGGGCCTGGACTTCTCCGAACTGACCGGCGATCGCACCAGTCTCGCCACCAGCTGCGGCGGCGCGTCGACGGCCACCGACCTGACGCTGGCCAACCAGCTCTTCTCCCTGGTGGAGACGCATTACGCCAGCCAGTTCCCCACCAGTCTGCTGTCGTTCAATCAGCTGGATGGCAATACCGTGCGGCGCTTCTACCCGGCGACGGGCATGACCCTGTCCATCACCGGGCAGAGCGTCAGCGTGAAGGGGGGCAGCTACGGCACTGCCCTGGTGGAAGTCGGGCAGCTCAGCGCCCTGATTGCCCAGATCATCGCCGCGACGACGCCGGTGGTGGTGCCCCCGGTCTATGATCTCGCGGCCACGGGGTCGGGCACCGTGCGAGTGGGCACGCTGCAGACGCTGAACAAGAACATCGACGAGAAACGCTTCAATGTCACCCGGCCGCTGGCCACCGACACGGCCTCTCTGCGGGCGATCGTGGAGAACGTGATGAAGGACGAGGTGCGCGAGTTCACCTCCGTCACCACCACCGTGACCAGCGACACCTCCACCGCCCTGGTGTTCTCCGCCACGGTGACCAGCAACACCACGGCGGCCGGCACGTCCACCAACCGCACCTACCAGCTCGTCATCACCCTGCGTCAGCGCTGAGCGCTGGCGCGGGGCTCAGCGTCCCACAGCGGTCTCTTCCTCCAGTGCCCGGGCCAGGCGCGTCAGGTAGCGCGTCTGGCGCTCCAGCGCAGCCTGCGCCACGGCATGCGTGACCGGCTGGAAATACACGGACGTCAGGGGCGACAGGTGCGCCAGCTGCCACAGATCCGCCTGGATCACGCTGGCGATGCGCGGATAGCCCCCCGTGGTCTGACAGTCCACCCCCAGCACGATGGGCAGGCCGTCGGGCGGCACCTGCACATCGCCCGGCAACACCCCCGCCGACAGCAGGTTGACCGCACTGTGCAGCGCCAGTGGTGCGCCATTCAAGCGCAGGCCCATGCGGTTGCTCTGGGCATTGATGCGCCAGGGTTGCAGCCAGAAATCGGTGTGCGCGGCCTGCGTGAAACGGTCGTAATCCGGGCCGGGCAGGGCGCGCAGCACATGGGTGGGTGCGAAGCCGCGCACGCCCCGGCGGTCGGTGACCGTGGCCAGCGACGTCGACCCGACGGGCAGTACATCCCCCGCCTGCAGGACGCGCCCGGCATGACCGCCGAAGCCCGCCTTCAGATCCGTGCTGCGTGAGCCGAGCACCAGGGGCACGTCGATGCCTCCCGCCACCGCCAGATAGCCCCGCGCTCCCGGGATGGCGGGGCGTGGCAGACTCAGCACGGCACCGGCGGGCAGCGCCAGCGCATGCCCGCTCAACACGGCCACGTCACCCCCCTCCGGGGTTTGCAGGCGGGCACCGAAGTCCACCCCCGTCAGCGCGATGCGGACGGCCTGCGTGAAGCGCAGCTGCACCGGGCCCAGGCTCAGTTCCAGCCCGGCCGCTCCGGCGTCATTGCCCAGCAGCAGGTTCGCCTGCTGCAGCGCCAGCGTGTCCATCGCGCCACACTGGCTGATCCCCAGGTGGCGCCGCCCGTGGCGACCGAGATCCTGCACACTGCACAGAGTGCCGGCGCGCAGCACTTCGATGACGGCTGTGGCCTGCGTCGGGTTCATGAGCCCTCCCGCACGGGCAGGAAGCGCACCGTGTCGCCGGGCTGCAACAGCGCGCCGGCTTCGGTGGTCGGGTCAAACAGCGGCAGCGCGGTGTGGCCGATGATCTGCCAGCCACCGGGGGTGCTCAACGGGTAGACCCCCGTCTGACTGCCGCCGATGGCGACGGAGCCCGCCGGAATGGCCAGGCGGGGGGTGTCGCGACGGGGGGTGTGCAGGCGCCGGTCGAGCCCGCCCAGATAGGCGAAGCCGGGCTGGAAGCCGAGGCAGTAGACGGCGTAATCCGCCTGACTGTGCAGCGCGATGACCGCGGCGGGGCTCAGGCCGCAGTGACGGGCCACGTCCTCCAGGTCGGGGCCGGCCGCGCCGCCGTAGCGCACGGGGATCGTCACCACGCGCTGAGTCGGCGCCACCGCCTCGCATTCGCGCCACAGGGCCAGCACACGTGCCTGCAAGGGCATGAAAGGGCAGGGGCTGCCGGGCGGGCGGGTCCAGCGCAGCAGCAGATTGCCCATGCCGGGCACGATCTCGCGCAGCTGCAGCGCCGCGCGCTCGGCGTCCAGCAGGTGACACAGCTGCCACAGCCGCTGCTGCAGGGGCAGGGCAGGCACCGTGTCGTCGGGAGCCGTGAAATGGCACAGCAGGGCGTCTTCGCCCAGGCGGGCAATGCGGGGAGCAGCGTTCATGGCCGCAATCTATAGCAGCCCCGCCGCGATTGCCATGCCGGCAGCAACGCGATTCATCTGCCATTCAGGCAAACTTTCGCCATACTGACGGCGACCAAACCAGTACATCCCAGCCACTTGGAGCCCGATGATGCGCCGTTTCCTGCCCCTGTCCCTGACCCCCATGCTCGTGCTGCTGCCGCTGGCCGCGAGTGCCCAGAACATCAACCTGCTGCCCGCGGGGCAGACCCTGATCACGCTGTCGGTCACCGAACGCGTGGAGGTGGAGCAAGACACCCTGATCGCCACGCTGCGCGTGGAGCGTGACCACCGCGACCCGGCCGTGCTGCAGGGTGAGATCAATGCCGCCATGATCGAGGCGCTGGAGGCGACGGAGGCGGACTCGGCGGTGAAGGTGTCCACGGGCTACTACAGCGTCTATCAGTACAGCACCGCGCCGCAGGGCGGCCGCAACAACGAGGTCTGGCGCGGCTCCCAGTCCATCACGCTGGAGTCGCAGGATGCCGCCCGTGTTCTGGCACTCGCCGGCGAGATCCAGGCCCAGGGCTTCGTGATGAGCGAGCTGCAGTACACCCTCAGCACGGCCCGCGCGGACGAGGTGCGTGATTCGCTGATGGAGAGCGCCATCGCCCGTGCCACCGCCAATGCCGAGCGCGCCGCCCGCGCCCTGGGCAAGAGTGAGGTGGACATCGCCGTGCTCGACGTGGACACGGCCATGGGCTATGCCCAGCCCATGATGATGGCCCGCGGCGTGGCCTATGACGCCGTCGCCGAGATGGCCGCGCCCGTGGCCGAGGCTGGCGAAACCGAGGTCTCCCTCACCGTGCGGGTGCAGGCAGTCGCCCAGTGACCCGCCGTTTCCGCCCCCCGGCGCCGCGGTGCTCGTCGCCCGCGCGCCGGGGTGCGCCAATTTGTCGCATTGTGATCCCGTCATCTCCCGGCAATCATGCACGCACTGACTGAGCGGCGCCCTTGTGCCGTGTGCAGCAGCCCATTCAAGACACCTGGAGACCTGACCATGACACGACGCATCCGATCCCTTGCCCCGGCCCTTGGCGCCATCGCCCTGCTCGGCGCTGCCCAGGGGGTGCTCGCGCACACCACTTTCGAAACCGCCACCATGTCCGAAGGCGTGCGCGTGCTGAACAATGTGCAGATCGGCCACGCCTGCGGGGCCACCAAGCGGGTGATTGCCACCTCCGTCGTGTTCGCCGATGGCAAGGACTCCACGATCACCGTGGGCGGCCAGCCGTACACCGGTGCGCTGACCGACTTCGTGACGGCCTGGGGCCCGAACATCCAGCCGCTGTACTCGCGCGCGGTGTTCGACGAGGTGAAGGAAAAGAATGATGCAGCCGGCAATGTGGTCGGCTTCTGGGCAGGCGGCGGCCCGGGCATGCCCAACGACATGGTGGCCTATGTGCCCTTCCGCGTGAATGCCACGTCCATCAAGCCCACGTCCTGCGCCATCAGCGTGCGTTTCCGCGCCAATATCGTGGATATCTGCGAGATCACCACGGCGGCGAACATGAAGCTGGACAATGGCAGCGGCCCGGCAGCGGAGTTCTGGACCATGGCCGGACTGGGCACTGCCTACGATTCACCGACCACCGGTGCCGCCAGCCTGACCATCACCCGCAATCTCACCACCAACCCGCTGCCCGCCGCCTGCGGCTCCGGGGTTGCCGTGGAGGTTGCTCCGTCGGCGGCCCAAATCAATCGTGACATGCCGATCGTTTTCAACGGCGTGCAGGTCTGGCCGGCCCGTTGAGCCTGCCGCGGCTCCCGCCGCGGCCACTGTCACTCCCCCAGCACGGGCGGCTCCGCACAGGTCGCCCGTGCTGCTTTGGCATTTTCCATGTGCCCGTGAAACCGGCTATTCTTGCCGCCCCGAATGAGGAGTTATCTGCCATGACGCGTGTGTTTGTCCGCAGTGCACTGCTGTTGAGTGCCGCCCTGCTGTCCCTTGATGCCAGTGCCCACGGCGGTGGTGCCGTGATGGACGCGGCCGGCAACAAGGCCGCTTTCACCGCCTATGCCAGCATCACCTGCTTCGATGATGGCAACGGGCCGGCCAGCTATCTGATGGCGCGCGTGCGCGACAATTCCGCGCCCATCGCCGGCATGGTGGTGAGTCTGCAGCTGCTCAAGGGCAGCCGCGCCACCAGCGTCAGTGACACGGTCTCAGGGGACGCGAACTACAGCGCCTTCGCGAGCCTCACCGGCGGCAATGGCGTCTACTCACTGCTCATCAACAAGTCCCTGGCCGGCGCCCGCAGCTTCGATCTGGAATGGCATTGCATGACGGCGGGGGATACCCACACCGGCACCGACATCATCGTGAACCAGTTCGAATGAAGCGCCTCGCCCCCCTCAGTCTGCTGCTGCTCGCGGTCGCCCTCGCCGGGTGTGTCCATGTCGAGCCGTGGGAGCGCGGGGTGCTGGCGAGTCCGCAGATGGCGCTGGACGCCATGCCGCTGCAAGGCGCGTTGCGCACTCACGTCTACACCAGCCGCGAGGCTGCGGCCAGCGTCAATGCCTCGGGAGGCGGCGGTGGCTGTGGCTGTTACTGAGTCTGCCCGGCTGTTGCCCCAGGCCAGTGCGGCCCTCCAGCTGCTCAGTGCCGCCGCGCTGTTGCTGCCGGGGGTGCTGGTCGCACCCGTGCACGCCGCCGATGCCGCCACCGAGCGCGTGGCCCTGCAGATGAGTCGACACGAGGAAGGCCGCCGCGATCTGGAATCCATCCGCAGCAGCCTTGCGCCGATCCGCGTCGATGTCCTGCAGGGCAGTGTCAACCTGCGTGCGCTGGACCGCCTGCGGCTGAGCGCCAGTTATTCCCAGGACACCTGGTCGGGCGCCACGCCGGTGACCACGGCGCCGCTGGTGGCCGACGGCAATCGCGCCATCCTGCGCAACTCGGCACAGGGCGTGGTGGTGGCCGGGGCCTCGCCCTTCGTCAACAACACTCTGCAACTCGATGCCGCCCGCCGGCCGCTGCGCACCTCGAGCGGAGCAGCGACGCAGGTGGATGAACGCACGGTTCACATTCTTTCTTCGGCCTCGCCCGAGACGCGCGATCAGCTCGATGTCCGCGCGGCCTGGGACTGGGACAATGCCACGCTGGAAGGCGCTTCCGGCGTGTCGCTCGAGCACGATTACGAATCCCGCTGGGGCAGCGCGAACGCCCGCTTCGATTTCAATCAGAAACTGACCAGTCTGGCCGTGGGCGCGGGCTATACCCACAGCCGTCTTGACGCCATCCTGGACCCGGATCTGCAGCCGTATCTCACGCGCAGTGCCTATCAGGACGCCATCACGCGCAAGCGCGACTCCGAGATCCTGCATGGCAGTCGGCGCGACCTCACCGCGCATCTGGGGCTGACCCAGGTGATCGACCGCGAGACCCTGCTGGACATCGCCCTGGGCTACACGCGTTCGCGCGGCTTCATGGAGAATCCCTACAAGGCCACCAGCGTGCTGTTCGTCGATCCGGCCCAGGCCGGCCGCAGCAGCGTGAATGCCGACATGCGCGCGCTGTTGGAGCAACGCCCCGAGCGCAATGCGCAGCTGGCCGCGAGTCTGCGTCTGGTGCGCTACATCGCGCCGCTGGATGCCGCCCTGCATCTGTCCTACGCCTATTCCGAGGATGACTGGGACGTGCGCGCCCACACGCTGGAAGCCGAGTGGGTGCAGCCGTTGCCGGGCGGCTGGACGCTGGCGCCGCGCCTGCGCTACTACAGCCAGAGCGCGGCCTCCTTCCACGTGGACTATCTGGTGTCGGAACAGGCCTACCGCCGCATCGAGCGCGATGGCAGCGGCCGCGACATCTGGTTCAATCCGGCGCTGCCACAGACGCTCTACTACCGCAGCGGTGGCCAGTTCGTGGATGCCCGCGGCGTCAGTGTCGACCCGGGGGCGCTCGATCTGCAGCCGCGCTTCGTCAGTTTCGATCCCGGCCTGCTGCCGGCGCACTTCTCCAGCGATCACCGGCTGGCCGGCTTTGGTGCGCTGAGCGCGGGGCTGTCCCTGAGCAAGCAGATCACTCGCGGCCTCTATCTGGAGGCCGGTGCCGAGGTCTATACGCGGCGTAGTGCGCTGCAGGCGGGTGGCGGCGGGGACAATGGCTACGCGGACTTCCGGTTCCACACGGTCAGCGCGGGCCTGCGCCTGGATCTCGACGAGGCCCGGCTGCGCACCTACAGCCGGTCCCGCGCGCTCGCGACTGCCGACACCCCTCATGCCCATCACGCCGGCCATGGCGATGCAGCGCACGCGCCGCAAGCGCCTGCCGGGGTGCAGTTCGGCCATGTGCTGCCTGCCGCGGGCGACTTCATGCTGGCCTGGCGTTCCAGTTTCAGCCGGCAGACGGGCGCGCTGCTGCAGGGCAGTGACCGCGTGAGTGACCAGGAGGTGGTGGCCACGGCCTGTGCGCCGCAGGCGCCCTGCCGTTTCGTGCCCACTGCCATGACCATGCAGATGCACATGGTTGATGTCATGTACGCCGCCAGCGACCGCCTGACCCTGATGCTGATGCCACAGTTCATGAGCATGGACATGACGCTGCGCGAACTCGTCGGCCGTCCGCCCGCCGTGCCGGGCGTGCACGAACACACCGGCATTGGCGGACACCGTTCCGGCAGTCTGGGCGACACGGTGCTGGCGGGGCTTTACCAGCTCGGTGCCCTTGGCAGTGGCGCCGTGCATGTGGGACTGGGGCTGAGCATTCCCACCGGGCGGGTCGACCAGGAACTGCGGCGCATGTTTCGTGCCGATGGCGGCCTGATGCACTTCGACATGCAGACGGGCAGCGGCACCTGGGATGTGCTGCCCAGCGTGACCTGGCTGGGAGCGTTCGAGCGCTTGCAGCTCGGGGCGCAGCTCAGTGCCGTGCACCGCCTGCACGAGGGCAACGAGGCCGGCTATCGGCTGGGTGACGCGCTGCAGGCCAGCGCCTGGGTCGGGCGGACCTGGACCAATGGCCTGGGACTGAGCCTGCGCGCGGTGCAGGCGTGGCGCAAGGAGATTGCCGGCGACTGGCGCGTGTTCAATGCCCGCCTGGGCCCCATGGATTACCCGCACAATCAGGGCGGCCGCAGCCTGGATGCCGCGCTCGGGCTGTCCTGGACCGTGCCTGCCGGACGTCTGGCCGGGCATTCCCTGGCGCTGGAATGGAGCCAGCCCGTGCACGAAGATCTGCGTGGTGTGCAGCTGCCGCGCCGTGGCACGCTCAGTGCCAGCTGGCAGCTGCATTTCTGAACCATCGTTACGTCATTCCACTTCTGCAGGGGCGCTCGTGAAGCTGTTGCGTCATCCCTTCAAGGCCATGGGCACGCCCTGCGAGCTGCAGGTGTATGCCCCGCGCCTCGCGCAGGCCCGGCGTGCCGTGGCCCTGGCCCTGGCCGATGTGCAACGCCTGGAGGCGCGCTATTCCCGCTACCGGGAGGACAGTCTTCTCACCGCCATCAATCGTGAGGCCCGGCGTGGGGGGCAGGTGCAGGTGGACGAGGAAACCGCGCATCTGCTCGACTACGCTCGCACCTGTCACGAACTCAGCGACGGCCTCTTCGACATCACTTCGGGCCTGCTGCGCGAGGCCTGGAATTTCCACAGTGGTGCCTTGCCGTCGCCCGAGCGTCTGGCTGCGCTGCTGGAGCGGGTCGGCTGGGAGAAACTGCGCTGGGAGCGACCGCGACTGGCGTTCACGCAGCCGGGCATGGAGCTGGACCTGGGCGGGATCGTGAAGGAGTACGCAGCGGATCGCGCGGCCGCGCTGTGTCAGTCGGCGGGCATCACCCATGGCATGGTGAATCTGGGCGGCGACATCCGCATCCTGGGGCCGCATCCGGACGGCTCGCCCTGGCGGGTCGGCATTCGTCATCCGCGACGCCCGGACGCCTTGCTGCAGAGTGTCGCCCTGAGTGAGGGCGCGCTGGCCAGCAGCGGCGATTATGAACGCTGCATCCAGATCGACGGCGTGCGCTACGGCCACATCCTGAATCCGCGCACCGGCTGGCCCGTGCGGCACATGGCGGCGGTGACGGTGATCGCGCCGCTGTGTGTGCTGGCGGGCAGTGCCTGCACCATCGGCATGTTGAAGGAGGAGGCCGGGCCGAAGTGGCTGGCCTCGCTGGGGCTGGATCATCTCTGGGTCGATGTGGCTGGCCGCGTGGGCGGCTCGCCACATCTTCTGCCCGGGTAGCCGGGCGTCACGCGTTGAACAACGTCATTCGCCGTGCGCGGGATATTCCTTCAGCACGTCGCGGAAGGTTTCGAGGAAGGCGGCCGCAGCGCTGGCCGAGTGCATGTACTCGCCGGGCTGCACCGAGTGCAGACGACTCACGGTGCCACCCCATACCTGCTTGCCGCCGGTACGCTCGCGAATCGTGATGTCGATGGCCGCGATGTAGTCCAGCTCCACATTCATCGATTCCATGCGGATGAACGGGTCGATGGTCTGTTGGTCCGGGTTCAGGTTCACGTGGCGGTAGGCCAGATTCACCACCAGATCGCTGCGCTGATCATTGCGCGTCACGCCCTTTTCCTGAAACGCCGTGTCGAACTGCGCCACGACGTAGTCGCGCAGGAACAGCGGCAGCGTGACGGCTTCCACGCCGTAGCTGCGATAGCTCGCGTAGTCGCCTGGACAGCACAGGGTGACGGTGTTGCCGATCTTCATGCCGGGGCTGCCCGCACACGCCGCCAGAACAATCATCAGCGCGCCAAGGGCCAGGGTTCGCATTGCATTGCCATTCTTCATCGCTCGTTCTCCTTGCAGAAATTGGGGGCTGCAGGATCAGGATAGAGCGTCGGAATGCGATTGCGAGCGGCAAATGCCGAGTGTTTGACGCAGGTCAACAAAGAGGGGAATTGCAGGGGAGACCCGGCACTCTGCACTCGGCAAAGTGCCGGGAAGGGCACTCAGGTGTTGCCGTCGATGAAGCGCAGGATCTCGCGATTGAGAATGTCCGGGCTTTCCAGATGCGGGTTGTGACCGACATTCGGGATCATGTACAGCTCGCCCTGGGGCAGCAGGTCCACCGCGCGCTGAGTGGCGTCCGGGTAGTTCGGGCCGTCTTCCGCGCCGCCGATCAGCAGGGCGGGCACATTGATCTTGGGCCAGTAGGCGTCGACCGGCTGGGCCGTCAGGCCGCTGTTCATGGAGCGCACCAGGTTCAGACGGTGGTACTCGCCGCTCAGGGCGAAACCGTAGCGGATGCGCACGTGTTCCATGTATTCGGGCTTCCAGTCCACGATGCGGTTCTGCTCCTGACGCAGGTTCTGCTCGTACACGGCTTGCAGGTCGGGCTCGGCATCGCCCGGGCTGGGTTCGCTCCAGGCGCGGCCGCGGTCGGAGTCGTTCAGCGCGATGGGGTTCACCATGATCAGGTGCGAGGTCTTCTCCGGGTAGATGTGCGCGAAGTTGCTGGCCAGACGTCCGCCGAGGGAGTGGCCGGCGATCACCACCTTCTCGATGCCATGCTTCTCCAGGATTGCGTTCACGTTGGAGGCGTGCAGATTGACGTCATACGGAATGATCGGTTTGGAAGACTTGCCCCAGCCCAGACGGTCGACGGTGATGGTGCGGTAGCCCGACTCGCTCAGCGCCTTGATGGTGTGCTCCCAGTAGAAGCCGTAATAGCTGGAGCCGTGCAGCAGCACCACGGTCATGCCATTGGGCTGGCCGGTGGGCATGACGTCCATGTAGGCGATGCGCACGTCCTGGCCGTACAGCTCGCGGTGCAGGAAGCTCACGGGGTAGGGGTACTTGATCTCCTCCAGGTTGATCGACACGGGGCCCCAGTCGGCAGGCGGCGTGGCGGGCGGTTCGTTCTGCGCGAAGGCCTGGCTGCCGAGCAGCAGGGTCGAGGTGGTCAGCAGGACGGCGAGCCGTCGCTTGAAGGTCTTGGGTGTGTGCATGAGAGGTTTCCTTGTTGTTGTGATCGCGTGCCCGGTATGGCGCTGCGGACTGGCCCTGGCGCGCCGGGGACTCGAGGCTGTGACCCGGTCAGCCGGAGGATTCTTGCACAGAGGCGGAAAAAGTCGCTGCCGGCCCCGTGGCGACGCCACTGGCGAGAATGCGCTGAATGTGGCGGGATTGCCCCGAGCTGCCACCAGCTGTATTCGCAAGCTATTGAAAGCAATAGGCTTCGCGTTCTGGCCCGAAGCTTGCTGCAACCGCCCCGGTTAGCGAAAGACTTTATGCTGTCGCGCCGGCAGTGATAGCCTGCAGGCCGACAGCCTTTTTTCCGGAGCAGACCAATGCCAAGAACGCCCTCCGCAAGCCCCGCCATGCGCCTGTGCGCCGCCATCGCCGCCGGCCTGTTCGCGCTGCCGGCCCTGGCCCAGACCTCCGAGGTGTCGGCCAGCGCTGCCGAGGCCTGTGCCGCCCTGCAGCAACTGTCCGACCTGACCATCCTCTCTGCCCGCATCGTGCCCGCCACCGATTCGGTGCCGGCGTATTGCCACGTGCGCGGCCTGATCGCCCCGTCGACGCACTACCACGTCCAGCTGCCGCTGCCCTCGCAGTGGAACGCGCGGTTCCTGATGTGGGGCGATGGCGGCAAGGATGGTGACCTGGACTTCGCCGATCAGCGTCTTGCCCAGGGCTATGCGGTGGCCAACAGCAACACCGGCCACGACAATGTCACCGAGCCGGGCTCGCTGTTCGGCTACAACAACCGCCAGTCCGAGATCGACTTCGGCTATCGCTCCGTGCATCTCACCACCCGCGCCGGCAAGGCGCTGGCCGAGCGCTATTACAGCGCGCAGCCGAGCTATTCCTACTTCGAGGGCTGCTCCACGGGCGGACGGCAGGGCCTGATGGAGGCGCAGCGTTTTCCGGAGGATTTCGACGGCATCGTGGCGGGTGCGCCCGTGAACTACTACCAGGCCATGAATGCGGCGGGCGTGTGGTGGCTGCAGCGCCTGTTCAAGGACAACTTCGCCGGCAATCTGGCGGTGGACACCGATGGCGACGGCAGTTTCGACAGCGTGAAGCTCTTGCAGACGCTCAACGAGCGGGTGCTGGCGCGCTGCGATGCCAACGACGGCATTCGCGACGGCGTGCTCGGCAACCCCCTTGCCTGCGACTTCGAGCCGCGCCGGGACCTGGCCGATCTGCAATGCCCGGCCGGCGGCGCCAGCGATGCCTGCTTCACGCCCGCCCAGCTGCAGAGCGTGGTCGATTTCTACAGCGGGCCGCTCGATGCCGCCGGCAATGTGCTCTACCCCGGCAAGGCGCTGGGCTCGGAACTGGAATGGATCAATCTCTATGTGCCGTCCGCGCGCAATCGCAACGCACCGACCATGCTGGTGGGCCCGGCGGGTGATCATGTGAACTATCTGTTCTACGAAGAGGACCCGGGCATGACCGTGCCCGACCTGAGCAATCCCACCCATGTGCCCGGGCGCGATGCCGTGTTGCCACAGTTCTCCTGGCTCGACTTCGACATCAACGATCTGGCCACTGGCAAGGCAGCCCTGATGCAGGAATTGATGGACGCCACCGACCCGGACCTGCGCCGCTTTCTGCAGGACGAAGGCGGCAAGCTGCTGCTGTATCACGGCTGGAGTGATTCCCTGTCGTCGGCGAAGGCCACGGTGCAGTACTTCGATGCCATGGTGGCGGCGAGTTTCGGTGGGGACATGCAGGCGGCGGGGGAGAGCACCCGGCTGTTCCTGGCGCCGGGCATGGGGCACTGCAGTGGCGGCCCTGGCCCGAACACCTGGGACAAGCTGGACGCGCTGGTGGACTGGGTCGAGAACGGCACGGCGCCGCAGCGCATTGTCGCGACCCACAGCAGCAACGGCGTGATCGACAACGAGCGGCCGCTGTGCCCGTGGCCGCAGCAGGCGGTCTACACCGGTCCGGTCGGCGGTCAGGACACCCCGGCGAACTGGGTGGCCGAAAATTTCAGCTGTCGCTGAGGCGTCCCGCCCTCAGACCAGCAGGCGGGCGAGGTAGCGGCCGGTGTGCGAGTCGGGGTGGCGGGCCACCTCTTCCGGGGTGCCCTCGGCGATGATGCGGCCACCGCCATTGCCGCCTTCGGGCCCCAGATCCACCACCCAGTCGGCGGTCTTGATGACGTCGAGATTGTGCTCAATGACGACGATGGTGTTGCCGTCATCGCGCAGCCGGTGCAGCACGGCCAGCAATTGCTTGATGTCCTCGAAATGCAGGCCTGTGGTGGGTTCGTCGAGGATGTAGAGCGTCTGGCCGGTGTCACGCTTGGACAGCTCCCGGGCCAGCTTCACCCGCTGCGCCTCGCCGCCCGACAGCGTGGTCGCCGCCTGACCCAGACACAGGTACGACAGTCCCACCTCGATCAGGGTCTGCAGCTTGCGCGCGATCGCCGGCACGGCGTCGAAGAATTCGCGCGCGTCCTCGATGGTCATCTCCAGCACTTCGCAGATGTTCCGGCCCTTGTACTTCACTTCCAGCGTCTCGCGGTTGTAGCGCTTGCCGTGGCAGACATCGCAGGCCACGTAGACATCGGGCAGGAAGTGCATCTCGACCTTCAGCACGCCATCGCCCTGACAGGCCTCGCAGCGCCCGCCCTTGACGTTGAAGCTGAAGCGGCCGCTCTTGTAGCCGCGCGAGCGGGCCTCCTGGGTGCCGGCGAACAGGTCGCGCACGGGGGTGAAGATGCCGGTGTAGGTGGCCGGGTTGGAGCGAGGGGTGCGGCCGATGGGGCTCTGGTCGATGTCCACCACCTTGTCGAGTTGATCCAGGCCCTCGATCGCGCGATGTGCGGCGGGGCTGAGTGTGGAGGCGCCGTTGAGTGCAGTAGCTGCCAGCGGGTAGAGCGTGCCGTTGATCAGCGTGGATTTGCCCGAGCCTGACACCCCGGTGATGCAGGTGAGCAGGCCCAGCGGGATCTGCAGATCGACCTGCTGCAGGTTGTTGCCGCTGGCCC
>CAYQBR010000020.1:0-14093 GCA_964415735.1 uncultured Klebsiella sp.
GGCCTCCGAGGGCGCGCTGGCGCGAGCCTGACTCCTCTTGATTTACGGTTCAGGACCCGGGCTGACAGTTCGGGACACGCCGTGAACCCATCCATGGGGGCTCGCTGGCCGCCGTCCTGGCGGCCAACGGTCCCGAACTGTCAGCCCGGCCCCTGAACCTCACTTCCGTGCCGCGTCAGGCTCGCGTCAGCGCGCCCTCGGAGGCTGCTGCGTGGCCTGGCCGTCGCGGGGTGTGGGCCAAGACGTTTGCCCTTGGCTCCCACCCCGCTGCCGCGAAGGTGTCGCAGCCTTTGCGCACACGCTGGAGGGCGGGGCGACGCACTGACCACGGAATCCTGTCGCAACTTCACAGCCAGGCCCTCGTGGCGGGGCCGAACTACGGAGCGCAAGGCTTCTGGACGCTCAGTGCGTCGCCCCGCCCTCCAGCGCCTGCTCGAACAGCAGCGACACTTCGCCCGGGCCGAAATTGTATTCGGTGCCACAGAACTCACAGCTGATCTCCACCCCGCCCTTCTCCGCCACGAGGCTGTCGATCTCCTCGCGCCCCAGCGCCGCCAGCGCCCGCGCCGTGCGTTCGCGGCTGCAGCTGCACTTGAACACCAGCTCGCGCGGCGGGAACACCCGCAGCTCCTCCTGGTGGTAGAGCCGATGCAGGATCTCCGCATTGGGCAGCTGCAGCAGCTCCTCGGCCGTCAACGTGCGGGCCAGGGTCGAGAAATGCTCCCAGTGGCTCGCGCGCGCCTCGGCATCGCGCTGCAGCTGAGCCGGCAACTGCTGCAGCATCAACCCGGCCACCGTGTTGCGATCGACGGCGAAATAGAACACCGTGCCCAGCTGCTCCGACTGCTGGAAGTAGGCCTGCAGTGACTGCGCCAGCGACTCGCCTTCCAGTGCGACGATGCCCTGGTAGGGCTCGCCCTTGCGGCTGTCGATGGTGATCACCAGCGTGCCGTTGCGCAGCAGCGCGCCGAAGGCGGTGGCCGTCGGCGTCTCGGCGTAACGGGCGATGCCGCGCAGTTCGCCGGTGCTGGTGCACTCGGCCATGATCACCGCCAGTTCGCCCTCGCTGCGCACCTGCAGCACCAGTCGACCATCGAACTTGATGGTGGTGCTGAGCAGGGCGCTGGCCGCCAGGAACTGCCCCAGCAACTGCGCCACGGCGTCCGGATAATGCTTGCCGGAGATGGCCGTGGCATAGCTGTGGCGCAGACGCACGATCTCGCCGCGCACATCGGCGTGCTCGAAAATGAATCGCTGGCTGGTGTCAGGGCTGGGCTGGGAGCTGGTCATGGGCAGAGGTTCCGTGTGTCGTGTGGCTGGTCGTGGGTCGTGTCCTGGGGTCGCTGAGCGCCCTCCTGCGAGAGCGCGCGTAGTGTACAACATTGGCCAGCAGGGTCCGCCCGGCATCCTGCTGCAGGCTGAGCAGCGATTCCGGATGAAACTGCACGGCCTGCACCGGCAGGCTGCGATGTTCCACCGCCATGACCACGCCGTCGTCGGAGCGGGCAGTGACCTGCAGGCAGTCCGGCACCGTCAGGGCATGCAGGGAGTGATAGCGCCCGGCCGCAAAGCACGGCGGGACCCCGGCGAACAGGGGCGAGCCGGCGTGCTCCACTGGAGACGCCTTGCCGTGCAGGGGCGCGTCGAGCACGCCCAGCGTGCCGCCGAAATGCTCGACGATGCCTTGCAGGCCCAGGCAGACCCCGAACACCGGCAGCTGCCGCGCGAGACACAGGGCGAGCGTGTCGGACAGGCCTGCATCGGCAGGACGCCCGGGGCCGGGCGACAGCACCACCAGGTCGAAGGTCTGCTCGATCAGGGCCGTGCGGGCAAGCGCCGGACGCAGGGTCTGCAGCTGCACGCCCTGCTCGCGCAGATAGCTGCCGAGGGTGTGCACGAAGGAGTCGTGATGATCCACCATCAGCACGCGCAGGGGCGGCTCGTCCGGCGCCGGCGTGCGCTGCAACATGGGCAAGGCGGGCCGCCGCAGGGCTTCCCCCCGGATCGCCGCCAGCACGGCACTGGCCTTGAGCCGAGTCTCGGCCTCCTCGGCCTCGGGGTCGGAATCCAGCAGCAGCGTCGCCCCCACGCGCACCTGGGCGACGCCGTCCACAATGCGGGCGGCGCGCAGAGTCAGGCCGGTGTTCAAGTCGCCGTTGAAGCCGAGCAGGCCGATGGCGCCACCGTACCAGTGGCGAGGCGATTTCTCATGCGCCTCCAGGAACTGGATCGCGGCCTGCTTGGGCGCGCCGGTCACCGTCACGGCCCAGGCATGACTGAGGAAGCCGTCCAGGGCATCGAAGGGCTCGGCCAGCGTGCCTTCCACATGGTCGACGGTGTGGATGAGGCGGGAATACAGCTCCACCTGCCGGCGCCCGAGAATGCGCACGCTGCCCGGCACGCAGACGCGGCTCTTGTCGTTGCGGTCCACGTCGGTGCACATCGACAGCTCGGCCTCGTCCTTCTCGGAGTTGAGCAGACTGCGAATCTGCTGCGCGTCCTCCAGGGCATCGCGGCCCCGGGCGATGGTGCCGGAGATGGGGCAGGTCTCGATGCGTCGCCCGGTGACGCGGACATACATCTCGGGCGAGGCTGCCAGCAGATACTCGCCCTCGCCGAGGTTCATCAGGGTGGCGTAGGGCGCGGGGTTGTCGCGCTGCAGGCGGGCGAAGATCTGCGCGGGAGAGTCGCGGCAGGGCTCGTGAAAAACCTGGCCGGGCACCACCTCGAACAGATCGCCGCGCTGGAAATGCCGCACGGCCTCGCGTACCACCGCGGCGTACTCGCCCGGGGAATGGTCGCTGGCAGGCTCTGCCAGCGGGTCTGCAGCAGTGGCAGCCGGCACGAAGGGCGTCTTCGCCCCGGTACGCCGCAGCCCGCCGGTGGTCTGCAGACCGGCAGCACTGGCGTCGGCGGGCAGGCCGGCGACCGCAAACGGCCGGCAGTGAAACTCGTAGCGGCGCAGACTGGCACTGCCCGTCATGTGGTCATGCACCAGCAGTTCATCCGGCAAGTAGAGCACCAGGTCGCGCGCCTGCGGGCTGCGCGGCAGATGCGACTGCACCGCCTCGAACTGGAAGCACAGGTCATAGCCGAAGGCGCCATAGAGCCCCAGATGCGCATCCTCGGGACTGGCGAAGTGGGCGCTCACGGCCCGCAGGACAGAGAAGGCGCTGGGCTGGCGGCTGCGCTGCTCCTCGGCACACGCCACCGGCGCCTCGCTCACCTGCACGCACAGCGCGTCACCCTCGCGGTGCAGCTGCGTGAGATCCGGGTGTCCCGCCAGCGCGCGCTGCAGTTCGGGCAGCAGCACCTGGCCGCGCCCATTCAGGGCCTCCAGCCGCAGCTGCCGTCCCCGCGCGGTGATCACCAGCGGCGGGTTGACGAAGCCGATGTCCCAGCGGGTGTAGCGCCCCGGATACTCGTAACGCGAACTCAGCAGCACGCCGCGCTCGGTATCCAGACGCGCCTGCAGCCGGCTCAGAGCCGCGCCCGGGCTGACGCTGAACTGCGAGCACGCAATGCGCACGCCGCCGGCGCTGGTGTAGTGGTGGTGGACGGCGTGCTGCGGCGCGCCGATGGTGGTCTCTGGCATGGTCCTCTCTCCTGCGTGGGCGCACGAAGGCGCCGTGGGGCCGATTGACCGGGGCCGGACACTGGAGAAGGTGGACTCTGAGGTTGACGCGGAGCGCACAAGGCGCGGGGACTGTCGAAGAGGCCGCCGGATTCCAGGGCGGCCTCGGGGAATTCACTGCATATCCCGTCTTTGGCAACCCGAAGAAGCGGGCCACCAGCGAAACGATGCGCAGCGGAAAGTGTGTGTCTGTGTGTTCATGGGCGGCGAGTGTCGGCGCGCGACTGCCAGTTGTCAAGCACGGCGCCTATCGCCCCGGCCGCCGGCTCTGGACTACAATCGGCCATCGCTCCCCTCTCACACTGGCAATGACAACAACATGAACAGTCTCCTGCGTGTGCTCGTCCCCGCTCTTTCCCTGCCCTTGACCAGCCTGTTCGGCGCGAGCGCCCTGGCCCAGAACGTCGACGCACCGCCCGGCTGGACCATGCCGCGCACTGAGTACGGTCATCCGAATCTGCAGGGCTACTGGGGCAATCAGACGCAGACGCCGATGGAGCGACCCGCCGATCTGGCCGACAAGCCGGTCTACAGTGAGGAGGAAGCCCGCGCCCTGGAGCAACGCCTGCGCGAACAGCTGAACGGCGCGGTCACCGTGCTCGATCCGAACCGCCCTGCCCCGGAAGCCGGTGCCCGGGTGGGCCAGGAGGCCGAAGCCGAGAACACCGACGTGGAAGTGGGCTTCACGCGCATCAACGGTCAGTACCGCACCTCCCTGGTGGTGGACCCCGCCGATGGCCGCTTCCCCTTCCTCGAGAACGGCCGCAGTCGCGACATCTACGGCCAGTGGCGGGCCCAGGGTTTCGGCGAGTTCGACGGGCCGGAGATCCGCAACGCCGGCGAACGCTGCCTGTCGGCCATCGGCACCATGCCGCCCATGGCGCTGCTGCCCTACAACTCCAACGTGCAGATCGTGCAGAACAAGGACTACGTGATGATCGTGGGCGAGATGGTGCACGACGCGCGCATCATCCGCCTGAACGGCGAACATCAGCCTGAGCACGTGAAGACCTGGTTCGGGGATTCCATCGGCCACTGGGAAGGCGACACCCTGGTGGTGCACACCACGCACTTCCGGCCCGAGATCTCCAATTTCCGCATCGTGTCCTCGGGCGAGCTGCAGGTGGACGAGCGCTACACCCTCGTGAACGACCGCGAGATTCTCTACACCTACACCGTCACCGACCCGCAGATCTACAAACAGCCCTACTCCGTGGAAATGCTGCTGCACCGCATGGAGCCCCACGAGAAGATGTACGAGTTCGCCTGCCACGAGGGCAATTACTCGATGGAACTGATCCTGCGCGGCGCCCGCCAGCAGGAGCACGACGAGCGCCTGCGGCAGGCCGGCACGCCCTGAGACAGACAAGAGCCTGATCCGGCCTCGCACTTTTCTTGCAAATAGGAATGCTTCGCATTTGCGTTTTAGAAAAAACGCCATTAAGATGCAGGCATGATGACTGAGAACGCGCCACGCCCTTCCCTCGATCACGCCCTGCGCAGCGGTGAAATCACCAGTGCCCAGCTGCTGGGCAGCCGTGGCGAGCTGACCATCATCCACAACGGCGAGCGCTACACCCTGCGCATCACGGCCAACAAGAAACTCATCTTGACCAAGTAGACCCCGGGGCCCGCCCCGGTTGCGAGTCCAGCCAGCCACTGCACCCGGTGCCACCCGCACTGACAAGGCAGCCAGCCCGACTCTCCCGACCACCAGGAGAGAAGACCATGCTGCACATCAGACCCTTGACCCTGCCGGGCGTGCGACCCACGCGCCTGCGCCCTCTTGCCCTGAGCATCGCCTGTGCCTTGAGTGGCACCGGGGTTGCCACGGCACAACCCGCCGCAAGCATTGAGGAAGTCCTCGTCACCGCCACCCTCCTGCCGCGCACTGTGGACGAGATCGCCGGCACCGTCTCGGTGATCAATGCCGCCGAGCTGTCGCAGCAGATGGCAGAGGATCTCGACGACATCATTCGTTTCCAACCCGGACTGTCCATGGACACCGCCAGTCGTGGCGGCAATCAGGGCTTCGTGATCAGGGGCATCGGCGGCAATCGCGTCCTGACCGTGATCGACGGCATCCGCAGCAATGACATCTATGCCGCGGGACCATCGTCCTATGGCAAGGACGCCTTCGAAGTGGATGATCTGCGTGCCGTGGAAGTGATTCGCGGTCCTGCCTCTGTGCTCTACGGGGCCGACGCCATGGGCGGTGCCGTCATTCTGAGGACACGTGACCCCGCGGACTATCTGCCGGCGGGGAAAACCTCGGCATTCTCCCTGCGCAGCAGCACCAGCAGCGCCAACGATCAGATCAAGACCGGATTGAGCCATGCATTCCAGAACGGCAGCGTCGGCACCCTGCTGCAGTTGACACGGCGTGACTTCCAGGAGACCGACATCGGCGGCAGCGCCCGGCTCAATGCCCAGGATGGCAGCAACGAATCCGTGCTGTTGAAGAGTGTGTGGACCCCCTCCGACACCCAACGGCTGCGCCTGACGGTGGACAGCAGTGTCGAAACCATTGACACCCGCATGGATTCCGACCTCAGCGCCTCAGTGCGACAATCCACGGGCATCGACACCAGCGATCGCCTGCGCGTAAGCCTCACGCATGCCTGGACGCTCGAGCAGCCCTTCGCCGACACCCTGGAAACCCAGTGGCACTGGCAGCGCACCGATGGCGAACAGCGCAGCAGGCAATTGCTGACCAGCTATGCCTTCGTCAATCGTGCCGACCGCAGCAGCTATGGGGGAACGCTGGCCGAGCGTTTCACCGACTTCGACTTCGATCAGCGCACACGCAGCGCAGGCCTGCTGTTCACCAAGGCATTCAGCCAGGGAACCCTGCAGCATGCCATGGTCTACGGCATGCACCTGGACGAAACGCAGACACAGCGTCCTCGCCAGCGCTGCGACACGCAGGTGTCCACCGGCGCGCTGCGCTGCGCGATTCCGAGCTACCCGTTCGCGCCGCCCGAGGTGTTTCCCAACAAGACCTTCCCCGACACGACCACGACGCGGGCCGGACTCTACTGGCAGGACGAGATCCGTCTGGGTGACAGCGGTCTGACACTGATCCCCGGTCTGCGCCATGACCGCTACCAGATGGACCCGCATCCGGATGCCCTGCTCAACGGCGGTGGCGACATCAGCCGCTTCGGCGGCTTCGATGTCGTAGCCGTGGATGAGGAACACCTGTCGCTCACTCTGGGCCTGCTCTACGCGCTCAATGACGCCAGCACCGTGTTCGCGCAGTACGCCGAAGGGTACAGACCACCGAACTTCGACGAGTCCAATCAGGCCTTCGTGAATCTCGGCCACGGCTACGCCACGGTGCCCAATCCTGCGCTCGAGCCGGAAACCAGCCAGGGACTCGAGGCTGGTCTGCGCACCCGCCTGGGCGAGGCGGCGCTCAGCGTTGCCGTGTACGACAACCGCTATGACCAGTTCATCGAGAGCCAGGTGATAGGCAATGCCAACGGCGTGAGCCTGTTCCAGGACACCAACCTGGGCGAGGCGCGGGTCTATGGGGCGGAAATCAGTGGCGACTGGGCGTTTGCGCCGCAGTGGGCGCTCAATGGCTCCCTGGCCTGGTCGCGCGGCACGGACGTCGTCAATGACCGTCCGCTGAATGCCGTGGAACCCCTGACCACCGTGGTGTCCCTGCGTCACGACGCCCGCAGTGGGCGCTGGGGCTTGCAGACGCTGCTGACCCATGTCGGCGAGCAGAACCGCGTGTCAGCTCCGGACCGCGTGAAAGGCGAGGCCTACACCGTGCTCGACGTGGTGGCGCACTATCACTGGGGCGAGCGGGCCACCGTGCGCGTGGGCTTCTTCAACCTGTTGGACAGGCAGTACGCACGCTGGAACAGCGTGAAGGGACTCGCGGCCTCCGACACCACTTCCATTGCCCGCGCACAGGCTGCCGGCGCCAACTTCCGACTGGGGTTTCACTATGACTTCTAAACTGAGCTTTGCTGGCCTCCACCGACTGCTGCAATCCGTCTGGCTCGTCCTGACACTCACCTGGTCCCTTGCCCTGCAGGCAGAGACCGACAAGGACATGGGCGTGCTGATCATGGCCCACGGCGGCACCCCGGAATGGAACGCGGCCGTGCTTGACACGGTCGCTGCGCTGGCGCTGGAACACCCGCTGGAAGTGGCGTTCGGCATGGCCGATGCGGTGTCGCTGCAAGCCGCCGTGGCGCGTCTGGAGGCGCGCGGCATTCGTCGGATCGCCGTCGTGCGCCTGTTCGTCAGTGGCGAAAGCTGGTACGAGCGCACTGCCCAGATCCTCGGCCTGCAGCCGGGGGCGCCCGAGCGCGAGGCCACACCGCCAGAGCACAGCCATCATGCCGGCCACGCGGGCGGGATGCCGGGTCACAGCATGGAATTCTGGAAAATCAGCACTCAGTCGCGCTTCGTGCTGAGCCAGCCCGGGCTCGCGGAAGCCGAACAGATGAGTGAAGTCCTGCTGACACGGGCACAGGCCTTGAGCCAGAACCCGCGGCAGGAAGACGTGCTGATCCTGGCCCACGGACCGGATTCCGATGCCGAGAATGCACGCTGGCTGGCCTTCATTGATGCACGTGCCGATTCCTTGCGTGCAGCGCATCCGTTCGCGCGGGTGAAAGTCGCCACCTTGCGGGAAGACTGGCAGGACAAGCGCGCCGAGGCCGAGCAGCAGATTCGGGAGTTTGTGGCCCAAGCCAGTGCCGCAGGCCGCACTGCCCTGGTCATCCCTTACCGCGTGCAGGGCTTCGGCCCTTATGCCGACGTACTGGACGGCCTGGACTATCGCGCCGATCACACCGGGCTGATCCCCCATCCCGCCGTGACGCGATGGATTGCCGAACAGATCACGCTGCTGCAGGCGCAACTGCGCGACAGCTGAGCCTTGTTTCATCCCTCGAATGCCCGCGGCCGGGCGGGCATTCCTTCCTGCTTCTGCTGTTTCCACTCTGTTTTTCCCTATCGCATTGCTCGCCTCCAGCCCCGGCCGGCTGCCTCCTCCCGCCCCCGTCAGCGTTGCCGGTCGGCATCCCACTGCGCGAAGCTGCTGCCACTGGCGGCCAGTTGCGCCAGCAGCGGTGCGGGTTGCCAGTAGGTCTCGCCCAGTTCACGAGCGAAACGCAGAATGCCCTCGTGCACCGTCTTGAGGCCGAGCTCGTCGGCATGGAACATCGGACCGCCCTTGGCCACCGGATAGGCATAGCCATAGACATAGACGATGTCGATGTCGCTCGGACGCTGCGCAATGCCTTCCTCCAGGATGCGCGCTCCCTCGTTGATCAGCGGATAGAACAAACGGGCCAGAATCTCCTCGCGGCCGATCTCGCGCTGCGCGATGCCGAGGCGGGCGGCATGTTCGCGGATCAGCGCCTCGACCTGCGGATCGCTCTGCCGGGCCCGGGTCTGGCTGTCATAGCGGTAATAGCCCGCGCCGCTCTTCTGCCCGAGCCGGCCCATTTCCACCAGCGCCGACGCCACGCAATGCGTGACCGGGTCCAGCACCTCGCCCGCTGCCTCGCGGGCCTGCCGCGCCTTGTAGGCGATGTCCAGGCCGGCCAGGTCGCTCACGGCCAGCGGACCCATGGCCATGCCGAACTCCTCGGCCACCGCATCGACCTGCGCCGGCGTGGCGCCATCGAGCAGCAGCATGTGGGCCTGGCGCGCGTAGCCCGTCAGCATGCGATTGCCGATGAAGCCATAGCACACGCGGGACAGCGCACAGATCTTGCCAATGCGACGCCCCACCTGCATGGCGGTGGCCAGCACCTCGGGCGAGGTCCTCGCGCCACGCACCACTTCCAGCAGCTTCATGACATTGGCCGGACTGAAGAAGTGCATGCCCAGCACGTCCTGCGGCCGCGCGGTCACGGCGGCGATCTCGTCGATGTTCTGGTAGGACGTGTTGGTGGCGAGAATCGCGCCAGGCTTGCACACCGCATCCAGCCGGCGGAACACCTCCTTCTTGATGTCGGGATTCTCGAACACCGCCTCGATCACCAGATCGACCTGCGCCAGATCGGCGTAATCGGCACTGCCGGTGATGAGTGCCAGGCGTTGCTGCATCTCGGCTTCGCTCATCTTGCCTTTCTGCATCGAGGCGGCGTAATTCCTGCGAATGCTGCCCAGGCCACGCTCCAGCGCCTCGCTGCTGATCTCCAGCAGAATCACCGGAATGCCCGCATTGGCGAAACACATGGCGATGCCCCCGCCCATGGTGCCGCCGCCCACCACCGCCACGTGCCGGATGTCCCGCACAGGGGTGTCCGCCGGCAGATCGCGAATTTTCGCTGCTTCGCGCTCGGCGAAGAAAATGTGCCGCATGGCACGGGACTGTGGCGAATGGAGCAGTTCCAGGAACAGATCGCGTTCGCGAATCAGCCCGTGATCCATGGGCAGGGTCACGGCCGCTTCCACCGCCGTGACGATGCGATCGGGCGCGATCTGGCCACGGGCGCGCTCGGCCAGACGACGGCGGTAGTTGTCGAAGAAGCCCGGTTCCAGCCTGCCTGGGTCGATGCTGATGTCGCGCACGCGCTTGAGCAGCGCCCCGGATTCCACCAGATCATGGGCATAGGCAATGGCGCCCTCGCGCAGGCGCTCGTCGGGCAGGACCTCGTCCAACAGGTTCAATTCCGCTGCCTCGGCGGCAGTGAGCGGGTTGCCGTTGGTGATGATTTCCAGGGCCGCCTTGACCCCGGCCAGACGCGTCACCCGCTGCGTGCCGCCCGCACCGGGCAGCAGACCGAGCTTGACCTCGGGCAGACCCACGCGGGCCGAGGGCACCGCGCAACGGTAATGGCAGGCCAGCGCCGTCTCGAAGCCACCGCCCAGTGCCGTGCCGTGCATGGCCGCCACGATCAGCTTGCGCGAATTCTCGAGTGCAGCCAGGACCTCTGCCAGCGAGGGCGACTGCGGCGGTTTGCCGAACTCGGTGATGTCGGCCCCGGCGATGAAGGTGCGCCCGGCACACAGCAGCACGAGCGCCTCGCTGGCATCCTTCTGCGCGGCGGTGACCACCTCCAGCAGCCCCTGGCGCAGCGTCTGGGAGAGAGCATTCACGGGCGGATTGTCGATGGTGATGACGCCGATGTTGTCGATGAGTTCGTAACGGACCACGCTGGACATGACGCCCCCCTTTGACGCGTGTATGAAGTCTTCTTGTTTCAGTCGAGTCGTTCAAGAATGGCGGCCACGCCCTGGCCGACACCGCTGCACCCGGTGAATAACCGAAGGCGCTGCGAGCGCCGCCATGGTAGCACAGCGTTTCAAAGGGGTGGAATTCGCCCCGCGCTGCCCGTAAGCTTGTGCAACAGAGTGAAAATTCGGGAGTTTTCGATGAACCAGGAGGCGGGCTGAGGCCCAGGCAAAATGCCCTCGCTCGAACTGCGCGTGCTCAGTCTGAACATCCACAAGGGCTTCGCGCTCGGCCCCAAGCGCCTGGTGCTGAGCAAGATCCGCGAATGCCTGCGCGAAAGCGGGGCCAGCGTAGTGTTCCTGCAGGAAGTGATCGGCGCCAATGAACGCCACCAGAAGCGGATGCGGACCTGGCCCTCCCAGACCCAGCTGGAGTATCTGGCCGACACGGTGTGGACGCATCACGCCTACGGCAAGAACGCCATCTACCAGCACGGCCATCATGGCAATGCCATTCTCAGCGCCATGCCCTTCGTGCGCTGGGACAATATCGATGCCTCCATCCTGAGCTTCTCCCAGCGCGGCTTCCTGCATGGCACCATCGCGGGCGGTCTGCATCTGATCTGTGTGCATCTGGGCCTGTTCGAACGCGAGCGGCAATTGCAGATCGCGCATCTGATCGAGCACATCACCCGCACCGTCGGCCCCGGCGAACCGCTGATTCTCGCGGGCGATTTCAACGACTGGCGGCTGCACGGCCATCGCCGGCTCATCGAGGCACTTGGCGTCGAGGAAGTGCACGAGGCCATCATGGGACATCCGGCCCGCACCTACCCGGCCTTCATGCCGATGCTCGCCATGGACCGCATCTATGTGCGCGGGCTGCGCATCGGGCACTGCCGCTGCATCGCGGGTCAGCACTGGCGGGACTTCTCCGACCACCGCGCGCTGCTCACCGACCTGCTGCTGGAGACACCTGACACGGTGGCACCGCACAGTCCCGCGCAGGAGCTGAACTCATGCCCCTGACCACGGCCCTGCTCTGGCTCGCGCCGCCCCTGCTGCTGGTGATCTCGCTGATTGCCGCCGGCCATGCCCTGCTCAACAAGCGCGACTCGCGCGCCGCCTTCGGCTGGATCGGCGTGTGCATGAGCCTGCCGCTGGCCGGGCCGCTGCTCTACCTGATCTTCGGCATCAACCGCGTGAACGCCACGGCCCGCCGCCACTACGTGACCAAGCTGCCCAAGGACACCGCCGGCACCGAGCAGACCCCGGCCGGCACGGCATTCCGCCCGCTGTCGCTGGTGGGCGAGAACGTGGTGGGCAAGGGCCTGACCTGCTGCGACGAAGTGCTGCTGCTGGAGAACGGCGAGGCGCTCTATCCGACGATGCTGGAGGCGATTGCCGGCGCGCGGCACAAGGTACTGCTGTGCACCTATCTCTTCGATACCGACGGCACCGGTCAGCAGATTGTCGCGGCCCTGTGTGCCGCGCGCGACCGCGGCGTGGAGGTGAAGATCATCGTGGACGGCATGGGCGAGCGTCTGAGCGTGGGCCGCATCGGTCCACTGCTGCGCCGCCACGGCCTGGACTTCACCTATTTCAATCCCCTCACGCTGATTCCGCCCGCGCTCAACGTGAACCTGCGCAGCCACCGCAAGCTGCTGATCGTCGACAACGACTACGCCTTCACGGGCGGCGCCAACATCGGGGATCGCCACCTGGCGCAGCGCACAGACAACCCTCATCGCGTGCTGGACATTCACTTCCGGCTGCGCGGCCGCATTGTCGACGAACTGGAATGGGCCTTCCGGCGCGACTGGCACTACTGCCAGGAGACTCGCGACCTGCGCCCCTTCACGCACAGCAATCCCGCGCGTCCGGATGCGCCGGTGTGGAGCCGTCTGGTGCTCGATGGCCCCAACAAGGCCCTGGATCGACTCAATGACCTGATGGTCGGCGTGATCTGCGCCGCGCAGCAGCGCGTGTGGATCATGACGCCTTACTTCCTGCCCACTCTCGATCTCATCGGCGCTCTCACCGCAGCGCGCCTGCGCGGCGTGGACGTGCAGATCCTGCTGCCCGGCACCAACAACATCAAGCCGGCCCACTGGGCCTCGCGCAATCTGCTGCGCCAGGTGCTGGAGAACCACATTGCCGTGCACTATCAGCCCCCGCCCTTTGTGCACAGCAAACTGATGCTGATCGATGAGCACTACGCTCTCATCGGCTCTGCCAACATGGACCCGCGCAGCCTGCGGCTGAACTACGAGCTGGCCGTGGAGCTGTTCAGTCCGGCCGTCAACGCTGAACTGGCGGCCTATTTCGAGGGCAGGCGTGCCGTCTCGCACCCCGTCACGCTGGCGCAGATGAACGCCCGTTCTCTGCCGGAGCGCCTGCGTGACTCCTTTGCCTGGCTGTTCTCGCCCTATCTTTGAGACAGGTCAAGCCGACGCGGCTTTGCGCTTCTAATCCGCCGTGCAGGTCGATTACACTCCAGCCAAGGGTCGCGCCGGCATCAGCCGGCCGCCGCACACAAGGAGTTCCACCATGAGCACTTACAAGAAGGTCCTGGTCGCCATCGACCTGTCCAACGAATCCACGAAAGTCATCGCCCGAGCGCGGGAACTGGTGGGCGGCGACAGCAGCCGGCTGAGCCTGGTGCACGTCGTGGAGCCCGTCGCCGCGGCCTACCCCATCGACGCCTACGCCATGAACATCAGCCGCATGCAGGAAGAGGCGCTGGCCATCGCCACCGAGCGCATGCAAGAGATCGGCAAGCAATACGACATCCCCGAGCAGCGTCAGCACACCGTGGTCGGCTCGGCCGCCACCGAGATCCGGGCGCTGGCGCAGGAATGCGTGGCGGACCTGATCGTCATCGGCAGCCATGGCCGCTCCGGCTGGAAACTGCTGCTGGGCTCCACCGCCAACAAGGTCCTGCACGGCGCGCATTGCGACATTCTCACAGTCCGCGTGGGCGAATGAGCGACACGGCGCCCTTCCCGCATCTGCTGCAACCGCTGGACCTGGGCTTCACGCAATTGCGCAACCGCGTGCTGATGGGCTCGATGCACACGGGACTGGAAGACATTCCGCACAGTCACGAACGCCTGGCGGCGTTCTATGCCGAGCGCGCGGCGGGCGGCGTCGGTCTCATCGTCACGGGCGGCTACATGCCCAATGCCCACTGCCTGCCGCCCGGCGAGCTGCCGGTGCATGCCCAGCCCGGCGCGCTCGAGAATCATCGTGTCATCACCGACGCCGTGCACCGCGCAGGCGGCAGGATCTGCCTGCAGATCCTGCA
>CAYQBR010000021.1:0-14060 GCA_964415735.1 uncultured Klebsiella sp.
AATACTGGTGCACGCCGTCACTGGCACGCGTCAACTGCACCGTCACCCGCATGCGTCCTTCGGCGGTCTGCACGCTGCCGTGCAGCACGTGATCGGCATTCAGGTCGCGCCCGCGGTCGGCAATGCGCTCGGAGCGGTGGTTCTCCTCGTTGTCCGCCAGCCCGCGGGCCGGGGAGAGGACTTCCATGTGACTGAGCTTGGACAGACCGTCCACCAGGGATTCGCGCAGCCCGTCGGTGAGGAACTGGTTTTCGGTGTTGAGGCCGCGATTGACGAAGGGCAGCACGGCAAGGCGCACCACTTCGTCCTTGTCGCTGACGACATTGCTGCCCGGCCAGATCAGCAGGGCCACGGTCAGCGCGGCGGCGCCAAGGCCGGCGAGCACTCGGTTGTCCTGCAGCGGGCGCCACGGCATGGCGTGCATGTCCGGTATCCGCTCCGCTGCCGTCTCGGCGCCCGCGTCGAAAGAAGACTGCGGCAGGACCACTTCCGCGATCAGGGAATAACCGCGCTTTGGCACGGTGCGGATGTAGCGGGGCTGGTGGGCATCGTCGCCCAGGGCGCTGCGCAATTCGGCAATGGCCTTGTGCACGGCATGATCGGAGGGAAAGGTGCCTTGCCAGAAGCGCCCCAGCAACTCCTCGTGACTGATGACATCCCCGTGGTGCTGCGCGAGGCAGTCGAGCACGTCCATGCTGCGCGGGGTGACTTTCACCTCGACGTCGCCCTGGGTCAGGGTGCAGGAGGTGAGAGACACTTCCCAGTCGCCAATCCTGTATTTGTTGATCTTGTCGGATGCCACGGTGGAACCGTTTCGAGTGTTCGGACGTGAATGTCCGGGTGTTGTCTGCGGGCTTGGTATGCCCCGAAGTAGAGCGCAGAAACCCACCTAGGTCAAGGCGGGTGCAAGCTCCCCGGGCGCGTGAAAACCCGCATCGGCAGGGGATTTAGGAGGTTTTCAGAAGATTTTTGGGAGGACTTTTGCCAGTCCGCCCGGTTTAATCCCACGCTGTCGAATACCCGCTTGCAGGCCTGGGCACGTCGGCCTGCAGTGTCGCCAGATGGTCGCGTCACCCCAATAGACAGAAGCACTGAATCACTAGAGGACCAGTCCGTGAACAAACCCGTTAGCCGTCGAGAATTCCTGAACCTGATCGCCGCCACTGGTGGCACCGCTGCCATCCTCGGCATCACCGGAGCGCTGGGCATGATCCCCGCGAGTGCCTCGGCCTCGGTGCCCAATCTGCTGCGTCTGGCGAACCAGAACAAAAAGGTGGTGATCCTTGGCGCCGGCATCTCCGGTCTGACCGTGGCCTACGAGCTGGGCAAGGCCGGTTATGACTGCACGGTGCTCGAGGGCTCCCACCGGGCTGGCGGACGCATCTTCACGGTGCGCGCCGGCACCCTGATCGACGAGATCGGCAACCCGCAGTACTGCGAATGGGACGACGAACCGCACATGTTCTTCAACGCCGGTGCGGCGCGCATCCCCAGCACCCACGGCAATGTCCTGCACTACTGCAAGGAGCTGGGTGTCGAGCTGGAGCTGTTCATCAACGAGAACAAGATGGCCTGGATCCAGGACGACAACATTCTGGGTGGCAAGCCCATCCGCAACGCCGAATTCACCACCAACGTGCGTGGCTTCATGGCGGAGCTGATGTCCAAGGCCATGACCGATCTGGAGCTGGACCAGCCCTTCACCGACGAAGAGGCCGGCCTGGTCATGAACATGATCCGTGCCTTCGGCGACCTGGGCCCGGACAATCGCTTCACCGGCAGCAGCCGCGCCGGTTACGCCTCCGGCAACTATGTGACCCACACCGTGCAGAAGGACATGATCGATGTCCGCAATCTGCTGCGTGCCAATGCCGCGCGTCAGGTGCTCAGTGACAATGAGGGCGAGACCGGCCCCATGCTGATGCAGCCCAAGGGCGGCATGGACCGCATCCCCGCCGGCTTCACACGCCAGCTCGAAGGCAAGATCAAGTACCGGGCCTTCGTGCTCAGCACCACGCTGACCGACAGCGGCGTCACCGTGGAATACCGTCAGGATGGCCAGACTCACGCCATCGAGGCCGACTACTGTTTCAACTGCATCCCCAGCCACTTCATGAGCGGCATCACCAACAACCTGCCCGCCGACTATGTGCAGGCCATGAAGTACATCCGTCGCGGCACCGCCTACAAGGGCGCGTTCCAGGCCAAGGAACGCTTCTGGGAGAAGCAGGGCATCTATGGCGGCATCAGCTGGACCAACCAGCCCATCCGTCAGATCTGGTATCCGCCGCACGGCATTCACCAGGCCAAGGGCGTTGTGCTGGCCGCCTATGACTACGGCAATGGCATGCCCTTCACGCGCATGACGCAGGAGCAGCGCATCGAGGCCATGATTTCCCAGGGCGAGAAGGTGCACGCCGATTACCGCCAGCAGGTCGAGAAGGGCATCACCATCGCCTGGCACCGCATGAACTACATGCTCGGCTGCTCCGCGCGCTGGAACGTGCAGACGCCGGAAGAGGAAGCGATCTTCACCCGTCTGCAGAATTCCGTGGACGGCCGCTACTGGTGCATCGGGGACCAGGTCAGCAAGCACACGGCCTGGATGGAGAGTGCGATCCAGTCCGCACACGTCGCTCTGGCCGACCTGGACGCCCGCGTCCGTGCCGAGGCAACAGCCTGACAGACCCGTCGAGGTCAGAGGAGAAAGCCATGTCTTCCATCCGTTCATTGGCCGGTCTGCGTCTGCGCCGACCTGCGTTCCGCCTGCTGGCCATCGTGCTGGTGGTGTTGCAGGGCTTCGGTGGTGCAGCACTGGCGAATACCGTCACGGGCAGCCATGGCGCCGTCAGCTCGCGTTCGGCGCTGGCTTCCGAAGTGGGTGTCGAGATCCTGAGGCAGGGGGGCAATGCGATCGATGCCGCCGTGGCCGTGGGTTTCGCGCTCGCCGTCACCTATCCCTCCGCCGGCAATATCGGCGGGGGTGGCTTCATCGTCATGCGCCTGGCCAACGGGGAGGTGCTGACGCAGGATCATCGCGAGAAGGCCCCGCTGGCGGCCAGCACCGACATGTTCCTGGATGCCAATGGCGACGTGGATCGTGAGATGTCGCTGTTCAGTCTGCAGGCTTCCGGCGTGCCGGGGTCCGTGGCCGGCATGCTCGATGCGCTCGAGAAGCACGGCACCATGACGCGGCAGCAGGTGCTGGCACCGGCCATCGCCCTGGCGGAGGAAGGCTTCATCCTGAACGAGGACCTGGCCGGCGATTTCAACGACACCATGCCCTACTTCGAGCGTCATGCCGCGTCCCTTGCCGTGTTCACGCGCGATGGCACGCCTTACCGCGCCGGAGATCGTTTCGTGCAGCGTGATCTGGCCGAGGCGCTCAAGCGCATTTCGGAGCAGGGTCGCGATGGCTTCTACAAGGGCCCGACCGCCGACCTGATCGTGGCCGAGATGCAGCGCAACGGTGGCCTCATCAGCCACGAGGACCTGCAGACCTACGACGTGGTCTGGCGTGAGCCGATCCGGGGCGACTATCGTGGCTACGAGATCTGGTCCATGCCCCCACCCTCTTCCGGTGGCGTGGTGCTGATACAGATCCTCAACATGCTGGAGCCCTACGACATTGGCACGCTGGGCTGGGGCAGCTCGCAGACGGTGCATCTGATGGTGGAAGCGCTGCGCCGCGCCTACGCCGATCGCGCCGAACATCTGGGCGATCCGGATTTCTATCCCGTCCCCATCGACAAGCTGATCAGCAAGGACTACGCCGTGGAACGTTTCGCGGACATGAACCCTGCGGCCGCCAGCGACAGTGAAGCCATCTTCGCCGGCAACTGGGTTGGCGAGAGCCAGGACACCACGCATTACTCCGTGGTGGACAGTCAGGGCAATGCGGTGGCCGTGACCACCACGCTCAACGGCAGCTATGGCAATCGCATCGTGGTGCCCGGCGCCGGCTTCCTGCTCAACAACGAGATGGATGATTTCTCGGCCAAGCCGGGCAGCCCCAACATGTATGGCCTGCTGGGTGGCGAAGCCAACAAGATCGAACCAGGCAAGCGCATGCTCAGCTCCATGACGCCCACCATCGTGGTCAAGGACGGCGCCACCGTGCTCGTCACCGGCTCGCCCGGCGGCTCCACGATCATCAACACCGTTCTTCATGTGGTCATGAACGTGATCGATCATGGCATGGGCGTGGAAGAAGCCGTGGCAAGTCCGCGCTTCTATCACCAGTGGAAGCCGGATCAGATTCGTTTCGAGCGTGACTCCATCAGCGCCGAGACGCGTGCCACGCTCGAGTCCATGGGGCATCGCGGCTTCCAGGAGGCGGGCTTCGCCTTCGGCGACGCCAATTCCATCGTGATTCGCGACGGGGCGATTGAAGCCACCTCCGACCCCCGCAGTGTCGGCGGCGCAGCCGCCTGGTAGACCGCAGTACCTGATTACTCTCACAGACGTTGTAGTGACGTTTCTTCGGGAAGATTCGCAAGGGTCTTCCCATTTTTTTGCCGCTTTTTCTGGCCAGCACCGGCCATTCGCGTAGAATGCCCGCCAACTCGTTTTCCCTGCCTGTGCCGGTCACGGGCGCCAGCCCGTCGAGGATAGTCTCCCCTTCATGAAGACGCTGTATCTGCTGCGGCACGCAAAATCGAGCTGGGCTGCGCCCGAGCAAAAGGATTACGACAGACCCCTCGACGAGCGCGGTCTCGAGGAAGCGCCGGAGATGGCCGCCCGCCTGCTGGCGCGCGGCGAGATTCCGGATCTGGTGGTCAGCAGTCCTGCGCTGCGCGCGCTCAGCACCGCACGGATTGTCTGCGAAACACTGGGCAGGCCGCTTGAGGGCATCATCGAGAATCGGCAGATCTACCTGGCCGGCAGTCCGAAGCTGCAGCAGCTGGTGAGTCTGTTCGACGAATCGGCTGCCAGGGCCATGCTCGTGGCCCACAACCCGGCGCTCACCGATCTGGCCAATGATCTCGCCCATGCCGGCATCGACAATATTCCCACCTGCGGGCTGGTCACGCTGGAGCTGCCCATCGAGCACTGGGCTGAGCTGCTCCCCGGCATCGGCAGACTGCGCAGTTTCGAGTACCCGAAAAATACCGACTGACTGGAGCAGGACTGCCATGAAGACACTGTGCGCCACGCTGCTTTCACTCTGCCTCCTGACGGCCTGCACTTCGGGCGTCGTGACGCCTGTCGCCGGCTCGCAGTGGCAATCTCCACTGCTGTCTGACCACCCCCTGGTCGGGCGCATCTGGGATGTCCGCGCCCAACGCTTCATCAGCGAGGATGCCTTGCTGCAGGCCTTGCGCACTGCCGACATCGCGATCCTGGGCGAGAAACATGACAATCCCGATCACCACGCCATTCAGCGCCGCCTCCTCGCCTCCCTGACTGACACGCGGGCGCTTGCCTCCGTCAGCTTCGAGATGCTCGACTCCAGTCAGCAGCCGGCGCTGGACAGTCTTGGCGGTGTCGATCTGCTGTCGGACGAGGCGGTACGTGCGCATCTGCGCTGGGATGACGATGGCTGGGACTGGGCGCTCTATGGCGAGCTCGTGCTGGATGTCGCGCGCGCGGGCATTCCCCTGAAGGCAGCGAACATCAGCATGGACGAGATGCGGACTGTGTATGCCGAACCGCTGGAGCCGGCTGTCGCCGAGGCGCTCGGCGAGGCACAACGAGAGCGACTGCATGTCGAGATCGACGAGAGCCATTGCGGCATGCTGCCGCAGAGCCAGTTTCCTGCCATGGTGCGGGTGCAGCAGGCGCGCGATGCCGCCATGGCCGCCAGTCTTGGCGGTGAAGCCGCCGGCGTGAAAGTGCTGATCGCCGGCAATTTCCACGCCCGGCACGATCTGGGCGTGAGCAATTATCTGACGCAGGGCGCTGCCGCGCTCAGTCTTGGCATTCTGGAAGTCAATGCGCAGTGGAGGGAGCCGCAGCAGTATCTGCAGGAATTCGTCGAGGTGCTGCCCCACGATTACCTCTGGTTCACTCCCGGTGTGCTGGCCGAGGACTACTGCGCCTCACTGCGCGAGGGTCGGGAACAGACAGCCCTCAATGCGTCAGGGAATAGATCAGATAATTGATGCCCAGCTGGTAGGCGAGGTTGGCGAAGCGCGTCGGATAGCTCGGGTCGTAGGTGTGCTCCCAGCCGTCGCCCATGTCCGAGTTCCAGTTGATCAGCACCATGACCCGGCCCGCGTCGTCCAGGATGGCGTGGTTGGTGGCGCGATCGACGTCCTGCTCCGGGTAGTTGTCCGGGTTGCCGATCACCGGAATCATCTGCGGACCGTCGATGTCGTAATAACTGCGGAAGATCTCGTGATCCGGTGGCAGCTCGACGATCGGCCTGTCCGGAAACACCTCCGCGAAGGCGCGGTGAAAATTGTCCCACTGCCGCGTGCCCCAGAAATCATCGATCAGCAGAAAGCCGCCGCGCAGCAGGTATTCGCGCATGTTCTGTTGTTCCGCCGGCGAGAAGAACGGCCCGCCGTTGCGGCCCATCTCGAGCGCATACAGGAACGGATAGTCGAAAATCTCGTCATCGTCGAAGCGCAGCACGATGGGTTCGCTCATCACGCGCACATTGGTGAGGCGTGCGACGCCCCGCAGGAAATTGGCATCGGCACTGGGGAAATCCGTGCGCCATGTGCCGGAGCGAAAGCCATCGGCGTAGAAGTTCTCGTACTGCAGGCGCACGAAGGCGAACTCCCCGGCCGTGTCATGGGTGTCGAGCACGAACGGGTCAATGAGCGGCTGGGCCTGTGACGGTGCGCTGCCCAGACACAGCAAAAGCGCTGTCAGCGAGGCCAGCACGCAGCGAGGGGAATTGCGGGGACCGATGCCTGCCATGGGGAGCTCCGCGGGGATTGCCCGGTGCTCGTAAGCTACCGTGCAGGCAGGGCCTTGGCAAGGCAAGGCGGCGTTGCCGGATGACGTACCCTGGCTCGTCTGCCGCGCCAGAGCGTCAGCTGGTCGGACCTGCTCTCTCGCCAGATTGACAACACTGCGGCATAACGACAACATGCTGCTATGCCGCCCGGACCGGGCAAGGAGGCTACCGTGGCACATTCCCCGAAACGCAAGCTCTTCCTCGATCTCGTGCTCTCCCTGTTTCGCCTGAACGGGCTGCTGGTCTCCGAAGGGGATCGCATGGCGGAGGCGCTGGGCCTGACCAGTGCGCGCTGGAAAGTCATCGGAGTCGTGGCCCTGGCGCATTCCGGCATGACGGTGCCTGGCATCGCACGCGTGCTGGGGCAGTCGCGGCAGGCTGTCCAGCGCATCTGTGATGTCATGGAGCGGGATGGCCTGCTGCGCTATCAACCCAATCCTGATCACAAGCGCTCGGTGCTGGTGAGCCTGACCGACGCGGGTCAGGAGGCCTATACAGCGCTGCGCAGTGTGCAGGACCCGTGGGCCATCGAGAACACCGAAGACGTGCCGGTGGAAGAGCTGGAAACCTCTCTGCAGCTGGTGCGCCGTCTGATCCACAAGTTCGAACATTGAGCGTCGTCGCCCTTCCCCTGCACGCAATCGCCTGGAGGCTCCCCCGTGGAACGATCAGAATGGCTCGCCCGTCTGCCCCGCAACCTCTATACCGCTGACCAGGTGCGGGCACTCGATCGCCAGGCCATCGAGGAATACGGCATTGCGGGCTTCGAGCTGATGAAGCGCGCCGCTGCGTCGGTGCTCGCGCATGTGCTGCAGCGCTGGCCGCAGGCGCGTCGTCTCCTGGTGTTCACCGGCTCCGGCAACAATGCTGGCGATGGCTATCTGCTGGCCGCTCTGGCGCGCGAGCAGGGCCTGCGTGTCACGGTGCTGGAGGCAGGTGATCCGGCGCGGCTGGGGCCCGATGCCGCCCGGGCGCGGACAACGGCGCTGGCTGCCAAGGTGCCCCTGCTGACTTTTGATTCTCCCGAGGGGCGGCAGGTCTGCGAATCCGGTGCCGAAACCGTGATGATCGATGCGCTGCTGGGCATCGGGCTGGCAGGCCCGGTGCGCCCTGAGCTGCAGCAGGCGATTGCCTTTCTCAATGCGTTGCCGGCGCCGGTGGTGGCCATCGACATCCCCTCGGGTCTGTGTCCGGACACCGGTGTCGTGCAAGGGGCGGCGGTACGCGCGACGTTGACAGTGTGCTGCATCGCTCTCAAGCAGGGCTTGCTGACAGCGCAGGGGCCCGATCACACGGGCGAGCTTGTCGTGGACGACCTGGGGCTGCCTCCGGCCCTGTGGCGCGGCGCCATCGCCTCGGCTCCCGCAGTTCGCCGTATCGACATTCACTCGGAATCCGGGCTGCTCCAGGCACGCGCACTGGGTGCCCACAAGGGCCACGCCGGTCAGGTGCTGGTGATCGGCGGTGACACCGGCATGGGCGGTGCAGCACTGCTCGCGGCGGAGGCAGCCGGGCGGGCAGGGGCGGGAATCGTGCGTCTGCTGACCCGCCAGCAGCATGTGCCGGCTGTCCTGGCCCGGCGTCCGGAAATCATGGTACAGGCGCTGGAATCCCTGGAGACTGGGGGCGATCACGCCCTGCAGGCCCTGATGCGTGCGGCGACCGTCATCGTCATCGGGCCAGGCCTGGGAGGTTCACCGCGCGCGCGGCAACTGCTGCGCGACGTGCTGGGCATGGCGAGCCGTGAGCAGGCGCTGGTGCTGGATGCCGACGCGCTCAACCTGCTGGCGCAGGCACAGCAGGAGCGTGCAGACACGGCTCCAAGTGGCCTGGCGTCTCCAGGCCTGCACCGACGCCAGTGGGTGCTCACGCCGCACCCGGGCGAGGCGGCGCGGCTGCTTGGCTGCACAACGGCCGCTATTCAGGCGGATCGCTTTGCCGCGGTGCGGGCGCTGCAGGCGCGCTGGGGCGGGGTGGTGCTGTTGAAGGGTCTCGGCAGTCTGATCTGCCACGAGTCAGAGGGTGAGCAGCAGCTGCGTCTTTGCACCGAGGGCAATCCCGGCATGGCCTCGGGCGGCATGGGCGATGTGCTGGCCGGACTCACTGGCGCCCTGCTCGCGCAGGGGCTGCCTGCGCCGCAGGCCCTGAGCCTGGCGGTCTGCGCGCATGGTGAAGCGGCTGACCTGGCGGCGCAGGCCGATGGTGAGCGCGGCCTGCTTGCCAGCGATCTGCTGCCGCATATCCGACACTTGCTCAATCGACGCTGAGGACGCGCCATGACCCAATCGACATGCTATCTGCCCGACGACGACGCCACGGTGGCGATGGGGCAGTTGCTTGCCCTCGTCACGAGCGACGGGGTGTCGGACCCTGCTCTCAGGCGTTGTCTGGGAGGACGTCTGTTTCTGCGTGGCGATCTCGGGGCGGGCAAGACCACCCTCACACGGGGTCTGCTGCGGGGCTATGGTCATGTGGGAGCGGTCAAGAGTCCGACCTACACCCTGGTCGAACCCTATGAAGACACAAGGTATTCCATCTATCACTTCGACCTTTATCGCATGAATGCACCGGAAGAAGTTGAATTTCTTGGTGTTTCAGAATATTTTGAAGAGAATAATCTCTGCGTGGTGGAGTGGGCCGACAAAGGCAGGGGGTTTTTGCCTCCTCCGGACCTGGAAATCACGCTGGAAACCGAGGGTTCGGGTCGCCGCATTGTCTGGCAGGCGCGCTCCCTCAAGGGGCTCGCCATGGCGGCGAGACTCGATGAATTGACTGCAGACTGGAACACGCACGCTGATGCCCACGAACACCCTTGACGCCTTGCTGCGCGCCTTCAAGCGCTCTGTCCCCGTTCGCCTGCTGCCGGGCATCGCCCTGCTGTGCGGCATGACGGGGCCGGCTCTGGCTGGCGATGTGCAGGACGTGCGCGTGTGGAGCGCCCCGGACCACACCCGCGTGGTGCTGGACATGGACGAGCTGGCGCAGTACAGCGTCTTTGCGCTGGAGAACCCTGACCGCATCGTGATCGACATCCGCGATGCCCGCATGAGCGCCAGTCTGAATGCCGTGGACTTCAAGGACAGTCCGGTCACCGGTATCCGCAGTGCCGTGCGCAATGACACTGACATCCGCATCGTGCTCGACCTGGCGCGTACCGTGAACCCCAGCAGCTTCACGCTCGAGGCCAACGCCGAGCACAAGGATCGCCTGGTGGTCGACCTCTACGAAGCCGGCCAGGCTCCCGCCGTGGCGCAGACGGTCGAGGCACCCATACAGCGTCCGGCGCAGCGCGACATCATCGTCGCCATCGACGCCGGGCATGGCGGAGAAGATCCGGGCGCGCTGGCCTACGATCGCAAGATCCGCGAAAAGGACGTCGCGCTGGCCATCTCCCGCGCTCTGTTCGAACGACTGCAGACCGTGCCTGGATTCGAGCCCGTGATGGTGCGTGAGGGCGACTATTCCGTGCAGTTGCAGCGCCGTCCGCAGATTGCGCGGCAGCAACGTGCCGACATCTTCCTGTCGATTCATGCCGATTCCTACAGCACCTCCCGTGCCGAAGGCGTCACCATCTACGCCCTTTCCGAGAAGATCGCCGTGGACGAGAACTCGCGTCGCGTGGCGGAAAAGGAGAACAGCGCCGATCTGCTGGGCGGCGTCGCGGGCGACACCAGTCTGCGCAACATCGAGGATGATCTGGCCCGTACCCTGCTGGATCTATCCATGGCCTGGAGCATCGAGCAGAGCATCACGGCCGGTGATCACATCCTGAGCTCGCTCAAGGGTGTGGCGACGCTGCGGCGGGACAAGACCCAACAGGGCAATCTCTGGGTGCTGCGCTCGCCCGACATTCCCTCCCTGTTGATCGAGACGGGCTACCTCTCCAATCCGGACGAGGCGCGCAAGCTCAACTCCGCCAGCTATCAGCGCCGCCTGGCCGATGGCATCGTGCAGGGCGTGGTGCGCTATTTCGCCTCGAATCCGCCGGAAGACACCTTGCTGGCCTACCAGAAGGCCAACAACATTCAGCCTGATTTCGGTCGCAGCGTGGCTTCCGGCAGCAGTGGCAGTCTCGGTGGCACCCATGTGGTGGCCCGTGGCGACAGCCTTTCCGTCATCGCGCAGCGCAACGGCATCAGTACCCGGGAGCTGCGCGAGTACAACAATCTGCGCAACGATGTCATCCATGTCGGGCAGGAGTTGCGCATCCCCGGCGGCTTCAGCCTGCCGGAAGCGGCGGAAGTGCAGCACAAGGCCGAGCGGGGTGATACGCTGTCGGGCATCGCGGCGCGCTACCGAGTCAGTCTGTCCAGCCTGCGCGCCGCCAACGATCTGCGCAACGACGTCATCCACGTGGGGCAGGTTCTGACAATCCCCGCTCCCTGAGCGGACACTGTGTCTGCGTAGCCCATGAAACGAATCGCTCTTCTCAGCCAGCGCCTGGCCAATCAGATCGCCGCCGGCGAAGTCGTCGAACGCCCCGCCTCCGTGGTCAAGGAATTGCTGGAGAACTGCCTGGATGCCGGCGCCGATCGCGTCGAGATCGACCTGGAGCAGGGCGGCATGCGCCTGATCCGCATTCGGGACAATGGCTCGGGCATCGACAAGGATGATCTCGGGCTCGCGCTCAGTCGTCATGCCACCAGCAAGATCGCCAATCTGGACGACTTGGAGAACATCGCCAGTCTGGGCTTTCGCGGCGAGGCGCTGGCCAGCATCTGTTCTGTGTCGCGCCTGGAACTGGTGTCCCGCGCGCGTGACGCCCAGGATGACACGGCCTGGCGCGTCGAGGCCCAGGGGCAGGAGATGGTCACGGCCGTCTCGCCTGCTGCCCATCCGCAAGGCACCAGCGTCGAGGTGCGGGATCTGTTCTTCAACACCCCTGCACGCAAGAAATTCCTGCGCACGGAAAAGACGGAGTTCGAGCGCATCGAGGATGTCGTCAAGCGCCTCGCTCTCAGCCGCTTCGATGTCGGCTTTCTGCTGCGCCACAACCAGCGTGTGGTGCATCATCTCCAGGCCGCAGAGTCGCTGCCGGAAATGCAGCGTCGCGTGGCGCTCGTGTGTGGTTCCGCGTTTCTCGAGAACTCCTTGCATGTCGATGTCGAAGCGGCCGGACTGCGTCTATGGGGCTGGGTGAGTCTGCCGACCTTCTCGCGCAGTCAGGCGGACTTGCAGTACTTCTATGTCAACGGTCGCATCATCCGCGACAAGCTCGTCAGTCACGCCGTCAAGCAGGCCTATCAGGATGTGCTGTTCCATGGGCGGCATCCGGCCTTCGTACTGTATCTCGAGTTGCAGCCCGCGCTGGTGGATGTGAATGTGCACCCCACCAAGCACGAGGTCCGTTTCCGCGATTCGCGGCTGGTGCACGATTTCCTCTTCCGCGCTCTGCATCGGGCGCTTGCCGACCAGCGGCCGCAGGATCGTCTCTCTGCAGAGGCGAGCGCGGCAGTGGAATCGACTGCCTGGGCGCCAGGTGGCCCTGTTTTCGGCACAGTCCCTGCCGTGCAGAATCGAATGCCGCTGGGAGTGGCTGAGCCCGAGCCGGCGTCTTCGGCATGGACTGCCCCGGCAAGCTGGAACGCGCGCGCGCCTGTTGCCATGACGCCGCAACAGCTGTCCGCACATGCAGCGCTGCACAATGACGACGACGTGCCCCCTCTGGGCTTTGCCATTGCCCAGCTGCACGGCATCTACATCCTGGCGCAGAACAGACAGGGGCTGATCATCGTGGACATGCACGCCGCCCATGAGCGCATCACCTACGAGCACATGAAGGCAGCTTTGCAGCAGCAGGGCATTCGCGCGCAGCCCCTGCTGGTGCCGCTCTCGCTTGCCGTCAGTCAGGCGGAAGCCGACTGTGCCGAGCAACAAACCGAGGCCTTGCTCGCACTGGGGCTTGGCATTGAGCGGGTGGCCAGCGAAGCGCTGGTGGTGCGGCAGGTGCCGAGCATCCTGGCGGCCGCCGACATCGAGCAGCTGGTGCGCGATGTACTGGCGGACATCCGCGAGCATGGCAGCAGCGAACGCATTCGCCAGCACCAGGATGAGCTGCTGGCCACCATGGCCTGTCATGCCTCCGTGCGTGCCAATCGACAGTTGAGCATTCCTGAGATGAATGCGCTGTTGCGTGACATGGAGCGCACCGAGCGCAGCGGTCAATGCAATCACGGGCGTCCCACCTGGGTGCTGCAATCGCTGGATCAGCTGGACAAGCTGTTCCTGCGGGGCCAGTAGTTCTCGCCCATGCAGCGCTCATTCGAACAAGCCGACGTCCAGAGTGGGCAGCCGCGGACACCGGCCATCTGTCTTCTCGGCCCCACGGCCTCCGGCAAGACCGCGCTCGCCATTGAGCTGGTCAGAAGACTGCCCTGCGAGATCATCAACGTGGATTCGGCGCAGATCTACCGTGACATGGATATCGGCACGGGCAAGCCCGATGCCGCGACGCTGGCGCTCGCGCCACACCGATTGCTGGGCTTTCTCGATCCGGCGCAGGTCTATTCGGCGTCGCTGTTTCGTGCGGATGCCTTGCGTGAAATGGCGGATATCCGCGCTCGTGGCAGGATTCCCCTGCTGGTGGGCGGAACCATGCTGTACTTCAAGGCGTTGCGTGACGGTCTGGCCAGCATGCCGGGTGCCGACCCGCAGATCCGCGAGCAGATCTGCGCGACCGCAGAAGCGCATGGCTGGGCGGCCGTTCATGCCCACTTGCAGGAAGTGGATCCGGAGTCTGCGCGCCGCATTCATCCGAACGATCCGCAAAGATTGCAGCGCGCCCTCGAAATTTTTCTGGTGTCCGGCAAGTCTATGACACAGTGGCATCGGGAGAGTCATGCCCTGCAGGCACCCGCTCTCGGACCGTTCGATCTCCATTTCCTGTCGATCCAGCCGCGCTCACGTGCCGTACTGCATGACAGAATCGCCGCACGTTTCCGCGGCATGGTCGATCAAGGCCTTGTCGCAGAGGTCGAGGCCTTGCGTGGAAGGGGCGACCTGACCCTCGCAATGCCCTCGATGCGGGCCGTCGGATACCGTCAAGTGTGGCAATACATCGCGGGAGAATTGGCCTTTGATGCCATGGTGGAACAAGGTATCATTGCGACGAGACAGCTGGCCAAGCGCCAGATCACGTGGCTGCGAAGTT
>CAYQBR010000022.1:0-13905 GCA_964415735.1 uncultured Klebsiella sp.
ACATGGAGCCGCCCGACTGGATCCAGTCCATGCGCCTGTTCCTGGGCCAGGCCTATCTGAACGCCGGTCAGGCCGAAGACGCCCGCCGCGTGTTCCTGGAAGACCTGGACCTGCTGCAGGAGAACGGCTGGGCGCTGTTCGGTCTCACCAATGCCCTGACCGCGCTGGGCGAGGACGCGCAGGCGGCCGAGGCCCGCGAGCGATTCGACGAGGCCTGGGAGTACGCCACCGTCGAGTTGACCAAGGCGCACTTCTGAGATGCGCGTCCTCGTCACCGGCGGCAGCGGCTTCCTGGGTCAGGCCCTGACCCGAGCGCTGCTGGCCCGCGGTGACGAGGTCATCATCCTGAGTCGCCATCCCGCCACCCACCGCGACCGGCGCGCCGGCAGCGTTTGGGTGCAGGACCTGACCGAGATCGACACCCCTGTTGACGCCGTGGTCAATCTGGCAGGCGCCAACCTCTTCGCCGCCCCCTGGACGCGCGCGCGCAAGCAGCTGCTGCATGACAGCCGCGTGGCCCTGACCTGGAAACTGGCCAGCTGGATCCTCTCGCAAACCACCCTGCCCAAGGTGCTTCTTTCCGGCTCGGCCATCGGCTTTCATGGCGATGGCGGTGAGCAAGCCCTCACGGAGCAGAGCCCGCCCGGCAGCGACTGGGCAGCGACACTGGTGCAGGACTGGGAGAACGCCACGCGCCGCGTGGAAGAAGCCGGGGTACGCACCGTGCTGCTGAGAACCGGCCTGGTGCTGGGGCATGGCGGGCTGCTCGGCCCGATCCTGCCGCTGTTCAGGGCGTATCTGGGCGGTTCGCTGGGGGCGGGAAAGTTCTGGTACAGCTGGATTCATCTGCAGGACTGGGTGAGTGCCACGCTGTTCCTGCTGGATCGTCGCACGGCCAGCGGGCCGTATCTGCTGACGGCGCCCGAGCCGGTGCGCTACGGCGACTTTGCCCGCACCCTGGGCAAGGTGCTGCAGCGACCGGTGTGGCTGACGCCGCCCGGCTGGGTGCTGCGCCTGCTGCTGGGCCAGCGTGCCGCTCTGATGCTGAGCAGCACCAAGGCGCTGCCGGCGCGGCTGCAGGAGGCGGGGTTCCAGTGGCAGTACCCGGCCCTGGAAGACGCGCTGCGCGCGATCGTCAGCAGGGACGCCGAGTCCTGACACGCGGCGTGGCCAGTGGCCGAACCCTCAGGTGGCAATTGGCCGCGCCGCCCAAGGCCATTGGGCCCGAGCGCTTGCACTCCAACGGTGCAGAAATCGCCCCCACCGCTGCATTTACGGGCACCTGCGCTGGCGCTGCAGCCGGAGCAGGCGCCGACACCCTCGCGCAAGCCCTTGTATTTCCAGCCATTAAAAACCTGGCACGAATAGTGAATTAATCTGGGCGTAGTACTCTCCAGTACCAAATTCTTGAATCGGGTAACGATGCCTGCCTCCCCCATGGGAAGCAGGCTTTTTTTTTGCCTTGAATTTCAGCCACTACCTTGCCCAGGGAGCCGCTCACATGACCCACGCCAGCCGCACCGCCGACCATCCGTTCTCTTGCCTGCCCCTGCCACGTGCCGCGCTGACACTCGTCGCCCTGGTGCTGGCCACGCCGGCGCCCGCGCAGGCCCAGAGCACGCTCGATGACATCGCCAGCATGATCAGCGGCGGCAGCGCCCGCGTGGCGCTGCGCTACCGCTTCGAGGACGTGGAACAGGACAACGCGCTGCGCCCAGCCGCCGCGTCCACCCTGCGCACGCGGCTCACGTTCCAGAGCAGCACGGTGAATCAGTTCCACGTGGCACTGGAGGCGGACAACATCCTCGGCATCGGCGCCGACCACTACGACTCCTTCGCGCTGGACCAGTACCGGGGCCGCTATGCGGTGATCGCCGACCCGGTGGGCACCGAGATCAATGTGGCTGCCCTCACCCATGTGATCACCGAGGGCAGCAGCCTCAGTCTGGGCCGCCAGCGCCTGAATCACGCCAATCAGCGTTTCCTGGGCAGCGTGGGCTGGCGGCAGAACGAACAGACTTTCGATGCGCTCAGCTATCAGCGCAGCAGCGGCGATCTGAGCGTGAATTACAGCTACCTGTGGAATGTGAACCGAGTGTTCAAGGGCGCGAAGCCCAGCGCGCAGATCACCGACTACGACAGCAACTCCCACGCCCTGCTGGTGAGTCAGAAGACGCGTTGGGGCAGTGTCAGCGGCTTTGTCTACGCGCTGGATTTCGACAATGCCCGCGCGGCCTCGTCACTGAGCACCGGCATCACGGTCACCGGCACGCTGGCGCCGCTGAGCCTGAGCGCCACCTATGCGCGACAGTCCGATTACGCCGACAACCCGCTTGCCTACGACGCCGACTACCTGCAGCTGGAGGCCAGCGGCAAAGTGGGCCAGCTGACCCTGCTGGCGGGTTTTGAGGTGCTGGGCAGCGACGACGGGGGGGCCGCGTTCAGCACACCGCTGGCCACGCTGCACCGCTATCAGGGGTTTGCGGACCTGTTCCTGAACACACCGGCGAATGGCATCGAGGACACCTATCTCACGCTCAGCGCCCCGGCAGGCACCCTCGCCCTCAGCGCCACCCTCCACGATTACAGTGCCGAGCGCGGCAGTGCGGACTACGGCCGCGAGTGGAACGCGGTGGCCACCTATGCCGTGAACTCGCGCCTGAGCGTGGAGGCCAAGTACGCGCGCTACGACAGCGATGGATTTGCCGTGGACACCGACAAGCTCTGGCTCAGCCTGATGCTGGCACTGTAATTGCTGATCACCCCAGTGACCGAGTCCCCCACGTTCGAGTGATCCGCGAGTGAAGCAACCCCCCGCCGCAGCCGGCATCCGCGTGATGCTGGTGGACGATGACCCCGGCCGCGCCAGGCTGGTGGAAGAGCAGCTCCAGGCCGCCGGCTTCGAGGTGCTCTCCTGCATCAGCTCGGCCACGGGCCTGCTGTTCCAGATCGAGCAGCACCGCCCGGACGTGGTGCTGATCGACCTGCAGTCGCCCGACCGCGACGTGCTGGAGAGTCTGGCCATCGTCAATCGCCACAGCCCCACGGCCATGGTGATGTTTGCGGAGGAAGACGACCCGGGCTTCATCCGCGAGGCCGTCGCGGCCGGCATCAGCACCTATCTCACGCAAGGGCTCAACCCGGCGCGGGTGCGTCCGGTGATCGACGTGGCACTGGCCCAGTTCCGCGCCTTCCAGGGCCTGCGAGACGAGCTGAACAGCGCGCGCAATCAGCTGGAAGACCGGCTGCTCATCGACAAGGCCAAGGGCCTGCTGATGCGCCAGCGCCGCCTCGACGAAAACGCCGCGCATCAGCTGCTGACGCGTCTGGCCATGGACAACAACCAGCGGCTGCGCGATGTGGCACAGACCGTCATCGCCACCCTTGCCGCCCTCGACCCCAGGAAGTGACGCATGTCCGATCCCGCCCGTCTGCCCCCGCCCGAAACCGCCGCCCTGCGCCTGGGCTACATGCGCCTGAGCGACGCGGCGCCCCTGGTGCTGGCGCAGGAGACGGGCCTGTTCGCCCACTATGGTCTGCAGGTGCAGCTGCGCCGGGAAGTCTCCTGGGCCAATCTGCGCGACAAGCTGGTGCTGGGCGAACTGGAAGCGGCGCAGCTGCTGGCCCCGCTGCCGCTGATGACCAGCCTGGGCGCGGGCGGCTTGCGCGGGACCTTGCTGACGGGACTGGCCCTCGGGCTCAACGGCAATGCCATCACGTTTTCCAATGCGCTGTGGGACAGCCTGGGCCTGCGCTTTCCCGGCCGGGCTCCGGATGCCCGGCAGGTGGTGCAGGCGCTGGCGCTGCACCTGCGCCAGCGCCAGGTCGGCAGGCTGGTCTTCGCCACCGTGCACGCCTTCTCCATGCACACCTTCCTGCTGCGCCAGTGGCTGCAGGCAGGCGGCATCGACCCGGACAAGGACGTGAAGATGATCGTGCTGCCCCCGGAGCAGATGTGCGACAGCCTGGCGCGCGGCATCATCGACGGCTATTGCGTGGGCGAACCCTGGAACACGGTGGCCGTGGAGCAGGGCATCGGCACCGTCGCCGCCAGCGGCTATCAGCTCTGGAACAACGCGCCGGAAAAGGTGCTGGGCGTGACCCAGCACTGGCACGACACCCACCCGGCCACGCATCTGCGCCTGCGTCTCGCCGTGATGGAGGCGTGTCGGCAGTTGTCGCAGATGGACGCGCGCGTGCGCGTGGCTGAGCTGCTGAGCCGGCGCGAGTACTTGAACCTGCCCACGCGTCTGTTGTTGCCCTCGCTGAGCGGCCAGTTCCGCTTCAGCAAGCAGGACGAGCCCGTCGCGATGCCGGATTTCCACGTGTTCTGGAAATATCAGGCCGGCTTCCCTTGGCGCTCGCAGGCGAGCTGGATGCTGACGCAGTGCAGCGCCCTGCTGGGCAGGCCGATTGCCGCCGAACCCGCCGGCGCCCTGGTGCAGCAGTGCTGGCGTCCGGCGCTCTATCGCGAGGCCGCCAGGCTGCTCGGCGTGCCTTCGCCCAGCCAGGACGGCAAGGACGAAGACGTGCACGACGGGGCCTGGGAGCTGGAGCCTGGCATCGTGCTGGGGCCGGACCGCCAGATTCGCTGAGTCACGCGCCCCGCAATGGCGCAGCGCTGCACCAGGATGGCGCCGGCCGCCGTGCGCGCAGGCCCGCAAGCGCCCCGCAAAGCGCAGGTGGCCGCGGAAAATGGGCTTTTGCGCTGCTTGGCACGGCCCCTGCATTGATAAATTCAGGAACTCACTGCTCTTCGGAGTTCTGCGCGGATCACACTCTCCCCCGACACGGGTCCGCCGGGTAATGTCGCCCACGTCGCTGCGCTGCAGCACGTGGGCTTTTTTTTTGCGAATTCGGAACAGTCAGTCCATGTCACAGACCAAGGAGTCTTCCATGCCCGCCCTCGCCAGCACTGTCGTTCATCGTTGCGCTGTCCCCCCCCTGCGTGCCGCGTGTCTTCTCTTGAGCGTCAGCCTCACCTGCGTGAGTGCTGCCGCACTGGCCCAGTTAGGCGCTCCCGAGAAGGACGAGCTCACCTTCGGCTTCATCAAGCTGACTGACATGGCGCCTCTGGCAATTGCCTATGAACAGGGCTACTTCGAGGACGAAGGCCTCTACGTGACGCTGCAGGCCCAGGCCAACTGGAAGGTGCTGCTCGATGGCGTCATCGACGGTCAGCTCGACGGCGCCCACATGCTGGCCGGTCAGCCGCTGGCCGCCACCATCGGCTATGGCACCCAGGCGCATATCGTCACACCGCTGAGCATGGACTTGAACGGCAATGGCATCACCGTGTCCAACGCCGTCTGGGAGGCCATGCGCGAGCACGTGCCCATGGTCGACGGCAAGCCGGTGCACCCGATCTCGGCCGCCGCTCTGAAGCCGGTGGTGGAAGACTCCCTGGCGCGCGGCATCCCCTTCACCATGGGCATGGTGTTCCCGGTGTCCACGCACAATTACGAGCTGCGTTACTGGCTCGCCGCCGGCGGCATTCACCCCGGCTTCTACGAACCGGGCAGCGGCGACAGCTCGGGCACGCTGGACGCCCAGGTGCAGTTGTCGGTGACCCCGCCGCCGCAGATGCCGGCCACCCTGGAAGCGGGCACCATCTTCGGCTACAGCGTGGGTGAACCCTGGAATCAGCAGGCCATCGTCAAGGGCATCGGGGTGCCCGTGATCACCGATTACGAGATCTGGAAGAACAACCCCGAGAAAGTCTTCGGCATGACGGAGGCCTTCACCCGCGAGAACCCCAACACCACCGTGCGCATCGTCAAGGCCATGCTGCGTGCCGGCAAGTGGCTGGACGAGAACAACAACGCCAACCGCCTGGAAGCCGCCCGCATCCTGGCGCGCAGCGAATACGTGGGCGCCGACGTGGAGGTGATCGCCAATTCCATGACCGGCACCTTCGAGTACGAGAAGGGCGATGTACGCGAGGTGCCCGACTTCAACGTGTTCTTCCGCCACCACGCCACCTACCCCTATTACTCGGATGCCATCTGGTACCTCACGCAGATGCGCCGCTGGGGCCAGATCGCCGAGCCAAAGAGTGACGACTGGTACCTGGAGCAGGCGAAGCGCGTCTACAAGCCGGAGATCTACCGCCTGGCCGCCGAGGCCCTGATTGCCGAAGGCGTGATGAGCGCGGCCGATTTTCCGGACTTCGCCAGCGAGACCGGCATTCGCCCGGTGACCAGTGACTTCATCGACGGCGTGCCCTATGACGGCAGCCAGCCCAATGCCTATCTGCAGTCACTGGAGATTGGACACCAATGAGCTCCGTCGCCGCCACCCAACCGTGGAAAGCCTTTCCCCCCAACCCGGCGCTGTCCAGGACGCTGCGGCAGTGGACCTTGTCGCTGGTCGGCTGCGTCATCTTCCTGCTGCTGTGGCAGGCCACCGCCAACAGCATCGTGACCTCGCTGGGCCAGTTTCCCGGCCCGGCCCAAGTGTGGATGCAGGTGAAGAATCTGCAGGCCGAGTACACCCGCGAGCGGGAACGTCGCGTGGAGTTCCTGCAGCGCCAGGAGGCCCGCAATGCCGAACTGCTGGCCGCCGACCCGAACGCCGAGGTGCGCGTGCGGCCCTATACCGGCCGCCCCACGTTCATCGACCAGGTGCAGACCAGCCTGCTGACCGTGGCCGCAGGCTTCGCCATCGCCATGTTGCTGGCCATTCCGCTGGGCATTCTCTGCGGCCTGAGCGAAGCGCTCTATAGCGCGTTGAACCCATTGATTCAGCTGTTCAAGCCGGTGTCGCCGCTGGCGTGGCTGCCGCTGGTGACCATGGTGGTGAGCGCGGTGTATGTCTCGGAGCAGCCACTGTTCGAGAAATCCTTCGTGACCTCGGCGCTCACTGTCGCCCTGTGCTGCCTGTGGCCCACCGTCATCAACACCACGGTGGGCGTGGCGAGCGTGGACAAGGACCTGCTCAATGTCAGCCGCGTGATCTGCCTGCCCACCCCTGTGCATATCCGTCGCATCGTGCTGCCCTCGGCCGTGCCCCTGATCTTCACCGGTATGCGGCTTTCCCTGGCCACCGGCTGGATGGTGCTGATTGCCGCCGAGATGCTGGCGCAGAACCCGGGGCTGGGCAAGTTCATCTGGGACGAATTCCAGAACGGAAGTTCCGACTCCCTGGGCCGCATCATGGTGGCGGTGCTGGTGATCGGCCTGATCGGACTGGTGCTGGACAAACTGATGCTGGCGCTGCAACGGCGCGTCAGCTGGGACAAGCAGGCCGTGCTGCGCTAGTGGGAGCCACAGGAGACGCCTATGCACAGTTATCTCGAACTCACTCAGGTGGGCATTGAATTCAACACCGGCAGCGGGCCTTTCCGCGCGCTGCGCAACGTCAACCTCAAGATCGACAAGGGCGAGTTCATCAGCCTCATCGGCCACTCCGGCTGCGGCAAGTCCACGGTGCTCAACATCATCGCCGGGCTGCACGAGGCCACCGAGGGCGGCGTGATCCTGGACGGCCGCGAAGTGCGCGCCCCCGGGCCCGACCGTGCCGTGGTGTTCCAGAACCACGCCCTGCTGCCCTGGCTGAGCGTGTACGACAACGTGGCGCTGGCCGTGGAGCAGGTGTTCAAGGGCCGCAAGAGCAAGGCCGAGATGGCGCAGTGGATCGACCACAATCTGGCGCTGGTGCACATCGAGCACGCCCGCAACAAGCGTCCGCACGAGATCTCCGGCGGCATGAAGCAGCGCGTGGGCATCGCCCGCTGCCTGGCCATGCAGCCCAAGGTGCTGCTGATGGACGAGCCCTTCGGGGCGCTGGATGCGCTCACCCGCGCCCATCTGCAGGACTCGCTGATGGGGATTCACGCCGCGCTCGGGACCACGGTGGTGATGATCACCCACGACGTGGACGAAGCGGTGCTGCTGTCCGACCGCATCGTGATGATGAGCAACGGACCGGCCGCCACGGTGGGCGAGATCCTGCCCATCACCCTGCCGCGCCCGCGCAATCGCCTGGCACTGGCCGAGGACCCGCACTTCGTGCACGCCCGCCAGCAGGTGCTGCAGTTCCTCTATGACAAACACCAATTTCCGGGCACGCAGGCCGCATGAGCGCCTGGCCCCGAGCTGCGCAGGAGAAACAGACATGAGAGCGAGAAAGATCGTCGTCGTGGGCAACGGCATGGTGGGACATTACTACGCCGATGCCCTGGCGCGGCAGCAGGCCGGCCACGAGATCACGGTGATCGGCGCCGAACCGCGTCCGGCCTACGACCGCGTGCATCTGTCCGAGGTGTTCAGCGGCAAGAATCCGGAAGACCTGGCGCTCACCACACGGGAGCAGTACAAGGCGCTGGGCATTGCCGCGCACTTCGGCGACGAGGTGGTGAGCATCGACCGCACGACGAAGGAAGTGGTCACCGCCCTGGGCCGGCGCTTCGCCTACGACAAGCTGGTGCTGGCCACCGGCTCCTACCCCTTCGTGCCACCAGTGCCGGGGGCCGACCTGCCGCACTGCCTGACCTACCGCACCATCGACGATCTGGGCGCCATCCGCGCCAGTGCGCGCGAGGGCAAGGTGGGCGTGGTGGTGGGCGGCGGACTGCTCGGTCTGGAATGCGCGAACGCCCTGAAGAATCTCGGCCTGCAGACCCATGTGGTGGAGTTCGCGCCCGGGCTGATGGGCGTGCAGCTGGACAGCGGCGGCAGCACCATGCTGCGCGCGATGATCGAGGAGCTGGGCGTGCAGGTGCACACCAGCAAGGCCACGCAGCGCATCGTGGCGGGCAGCGAGCGCCGCCTGCGCATGGAGTTTGCCGACGGCAGCGTGCTGGAAACCGACACGATCGTGTTCTCTGCCGGCATCCGCCCCAATGACGCGCTGGCGAAACGGGCCGAGCTCACCGTGGGCGAGCGCGGGGGCATCGTCATCGATTACCACTGCCGCACCAGCGATTCCGACATCTTCGCCATCGGCGAGTGCGCGCTGTTTGGCGGGCGCATCTACGGCCTGGTGGCGCCGGGCTATCGCATGGCCGACGCCGCCCTGAGCCAGCTGGGCGACGCCCCCGTGGCCTTCCAGGGCGCGGACATGAGCACCAAGCTGAAGCTGCTGGGCATCGACGTGGGTTCCATCGGCGACTCCCACGGCAAGCAGCTGCACGAGGGCAAGCCTGCGATCAGCCTGCTCTATGCCAATGACCGCGAGCGCGTCTACAAGAAGATCGTGGTGAGCGCCGACGGCAGGAAGCTGCTGGGAGCCGTGCTGGTGGGCGACTGCAGCGACTACGACACGCTGCTGCAACTCTTTCTCAATGACATGGAGCTGCCGGCGAATCCCGAATCCATCATCCTGCCGGCAGACGCAGGGGCCGCTCCCCTGCTCTCGGGCCTGCAACTGCCGCTGACGGCGACGATCTGCTCCTGCCTGAATGTGACCAAGGGCACCATCATCGATGCCATCAACGCCGGCTGCTGTTCCGTGGCCGACGTGAAGGCGGCCACCAAGGCCAGCAGCGGCTGCGGCGGCTGCGCGGCCCTGCTCAAGTCCACGGTGGATGCCGAGTTGGCCGCCCGCGGCGTGGCCGTGAACAATCATCTGTGCGAGCACTTCGCCTATACGCGCCAGGAGCTGTTCCACCTCATCCGCGTCGGCTCGCTCAAGACCTTCGAGGACACCCTGCACAAACACGGCCGGGGCCGCGGCTGCGAGGTCTGCAAGCCGACCGTCGGCTCGATCCTGGCCTCGCTGTGGAACGACTACGTGCTGAAGAGTGAGCACGCGCCACTGCAGGACACCAATGACACCTTCCTCGCCAACATGCAGAAGGACGGCACCTATTCCATCGTGCCCCGAATTCCGGGCGGCGAGATCACCGCCGACAAGCTGCTGGTGATCGGCCAGGTGGCGAAGAAGTACCAGCTCTACACCAAGATCACCGGCGGCCAGCGCATCGACCTGTTCGGCGCACGCGTGAACGAGCTCCCGGAGATCTGGCGCGAACTGGTGGATGCCGGCTTCGAGACGGGGCATGCCTATGGCAAGGCGCTGCGCACGGTGAAGTCCTGCGTGGGCAGCACCTGGTGTCGCTACGGCGTGCAGGACAGCGTGAGCATGGCCATCCTGATCGAGAACCGTTACAAGGGGGTCAGGTCCCCTCACAAATTGAAGTCGGCCGTCTCGGGCTGCACCCGCGAGTGCGCCGAGGCGCAGTCCAAGGACTTCGGCGTGATCGCCACCGAGAACGGCTGGAACCTGTACGTCTGCGGCAACGGCGGCATGCGCCCGCGCCACGCCGACCTGTTCGCCACCGATCTGGATGACGTGACGCTGATCCGCTACATCGACCGCTTCCTGATGTTCTACATCCGCACCGCGGACCGCCTGCAGCGCACCTCGGTGTGGCTGAACAATCTGGAGGGCGGGCTGGACTATCTGCGCGCCGTGATCATCGACGACTCGCTGGGCATCGCCGCCGAGCTGGAAGCGCAGATGGCTCTGCTGCTGGACACCTATCAGTGCGAGTGGAAGACGACGCTGGAGGACCCGGAAAAACTCAAGCGCTTCCGCCAGTTCGTCAACAGCATGGAAGACGATGCCCATGTGGTGTTTGTGCAGGAACGCGGCCAGCGGCGCCCGGCACGCGAAGAAGAACGCGCAGTACTCTAGCAGTAGGAGCTTGCTTGCAAGCGAATGTCCGCTCCCGATCACCATGCCCCAACCGCAGGAGAACACGATGCACACCGCCCGACACGAGACGACCCCCTTCGACCCCGTCGCCATCTTCAGCCGCGACGACCTGCAGACCAATGCCGGCGTCTGCGCCCTGATCAACGACGTGCAGGTGGCGGTGTTCTATCTGCCTGACGAGTCGCCGGCGCTGTATGCGATCCACAACTGGGACCCGCTCGGCCGCGCGAATGTGCTCTATCGCGGCATCGTCGGCGACATTCAGGGCGAACTGGTGGTGGCCTCCCCCTTGTACAAGCAGCACTTCAGTCTGCAGACTGGGCGCTGCCTGGAGGACCCACTGATCCAGGTGCCACTTTTCGAGGCGCAGCTGGACGGCGACACCGTCACCGTGAGTCTGCGCCGGCGCAAGCCCGCGCCAGTCCAGGACGCTGAATGACCGCAGACACCCTACAACAGCACACCACCACCTGCCCCTATTGCGGCGTGGGCTGCGGCGTGGACGCCCACGTTCAACAGCAGCGCCTCACGGCGGTGCAGGGCCTGACGTCCCATCCCGCGAATCTCGGCCGCCTGTGCGTGAAGGGCTCGGCGCTGCACGAGACCATGGGCGAGAGCGGCCGCCTGCTGCACCCGCGCATCGCCGGCGTGCGCACCGACTGGAACACGGCCCTGGATCACGTGGCCGCCGGACTGCGCGACACGCTGCGTCAGCACGGCCCGGGCGCCGTGGCCTTCTATCTCTCCGGGCAGTTGCTCACCGAGGACTATTACGTCGCCAACAAGCTGATGAAGGGCTTCCTCGGCAGCGCCAATGTCGACACCAATTCGCGGCTGTGCATGGCGTCGGCCGTGGCCGGCTACAAGCGCGCATTCGGCGCCGATGCGGTGCCCTGCAGTTACGAGGACCTGGAATGCTGTGACCTGCTGGTGCTGATCGGCGCGAATGCCGCGTGGAATCATCCGGTGCTGTATCAGCGCATGCGGGCCGCGAAGGCCGCGCGTCCCGGCATGCGCATCGTGCTGATCGACCCGCGCCGCACTGCCAGCGCGGAGATCGCCGACCTGCACCTGCCGCTGCGCCCGGGCGCCGACGCCTTTCTCTTTGGCGGCCTGCTGCACCATCTTGCCGAGCGCCGGGTGCTGGATCAGGGCTACATCGACGCCCACACCGAAGGCTTCGACGCCGCGCTCGCCGCCTGCGCCGACTTCGATCACGACACCACGGCCGCCCGGACAGGGCTCGACCCGGCCGATCTGGAACAGTTCTTCCAGTGGTTCGCGCGCACCGAGCGCACCGTCAGTTTCTATTCCCAGGGCATCAACCAGTCCGCCACCGGCACCGACAAGTGCAATGCGATCATCAACTGTCACCTCGCCACCGGCCGCATCGGCAGGCCGGGCATGGGGCCGTTCTCCATCACCGGGCAGCCCAATGCCATGGGCGGCCGCGAAGTGGGTGGGCTGGCCAATCAGCTGGCGGCACACATGGACTTCACTGCCCGGAACGTCGAGCGCGTGGGCCGTTTCTGGGGCGCCGCGCACATGGCGACCACGCCGGGACTCAAGGCGGTGGACATGTTCGATGCACTTGCGCGCGGCGAGATCAAGGCCGTGTGGATCATGGCGACCAACCCCGTGGTCAGCCTGCCTGACTCCGAGCGGATTCGTGCGGCGCTGCGCCAGTGCCCGCTGGTGATCGTGTCGGACTGCATCGAACACACCGACACCACGGCCTGCGCCGACGTGCTGCTGCCGGCCACCGGCTGGGGCGAGAAAGACGGCACGGTCACCAATTCCGAACGGCGCATTTCGCGGCAGCGTGCCCTGGTGCCTGCAGCGGGCGAGGCACGTCACGACTGGTGGATCATCAGCGAGGTGGCCCGGCGCCTGGGCCATGGCGCCGCGTTCGCGTATCGCTCCCCGGCCGAGATCTTCCGCGAGCATGCCGCGCTGTCGGCCTTCGAGAACGCGGGCACCCGCGCCTTCGACATCGGCGCGCTGGCCACGCTCGACGACACCGGCTACGACACTCTGCAGCCGCTGCAGTGGCCGGTGACCGCGGCGGCCCCGTCTGGCACCGCGCGACTGTTCACGGACGCGCGCTTCTTCACGCCATCGGGCCGCGCCCGCTTCGTGGCGGTGGCCCCGACGCTGCCGCAGCAGGCCATGGCGCCGGATACTCCTTTCCAGCTCAACACCGGCCGCCTGCGCGACCAGTGGCACACCATGACGCGCACCGGCCGGGCCCCGCGCCTGCTCGCCCACACCGAGGCGCCCTTTGTTGCCATCAACCCGCGCGATGCCCGGAGTCTGGGGATTCGCGAAGGCGATCTGGTGTCGGTGGCGGTGCGCCAGGGCGACGCAGAACGCCGGGCGCTGCTGCTGCAGGCCCGGCTGGAGGAAGGGCAGCGCGACGGCGACGTCTTCGTGCCGATTCACTGGAGTGATCAGTTCGCCTCGCACGGCCGCGTCATGCAGCTGATCGCCAGCGTGACCGACCCGGTGTCCGGTCAGCCCGAGAGCAAGTTCGCGTGGGTGGGGCTGCGTGCGGTGAAGGTGCAGCGCTGGATCGTCGCCATTGGCCGCGAACGCGTGCCGGTGGAAGGCTTCGACTACTGGGTGCAGCGCCCGGTGGAAGGCGGCTGGTGCACCCTGCTCGCCACGACCCGCCTCCCGTCAGAGGACACCGAGCGACACTGGCAGCACTGGCTGGAGGGGCTGCACCAGGGGCTGGAGAAGATCGCAGTGTCGAACTCCGGCAATGGCGATTACCGCGCGCTGCTGTGCCAGGCCAACCGGATTCAGGTGGCGGTGTTCGCCGGCGCGGCGCGCAGCAGCCTGCCCGACACGGCCTGGCTGCAGACCCTGCTGACGCATGATGTCAACGCCGACTCCTGGCGACTGCTGGCCCGACAGCAAGGCGCCGGCCTCGGCGCCCAGCGCATGATCTGCAGCTGCTTCCGCGTCAGCGAGGCGCAGATACTCGACGCCATCGCGCAAGGGGCACGCAGTGTGGAAGAACTCGGCAAGCGCCTGCGCTGCGGCACCAATTGCGGGTCGTGCATTCCGGAGTTGCAGCAGCTGCTCAAGCAGCCACTGTAATGCCGCCAGCGTGCCGATGCCGGGCCTCGCGAACCGTGATCTCGATGCGTTGATCCAGCGCGACGAGGGCCAGCATCAGGCGCTCCAGGGAAATGTTCTGCAGCTTGTAGTGCCGGATGGCGGACACTCTTGGCTGGTGCA